>DATJQV010000078.1 GCA_035505375.1 bacterium
CCACCAATCGTCAGTCGTACTGCGTTGAGTTTGTACTCACGCGTATAGCTCTTTCGCGGTCTCTTCTCCAGACTCATTCATTACCTCCGGTCTCATGCTACACCCACTTACCTTGGTGTCCATGCTACCGGGGGCACTCCACGACATCAGTCGGCAGCTAGCGCGACTCGCGCAACCACAATGTCGTGACTGTAGCCGTGTAGAACAAGAGCCGAGCGTAACTCAGGCCCGCTCCGCTGCCGAACGAGTGTGGCTCCTGTGCCGGGTGATGACTGACTGGTGCCCCAGAGCCCGGACCCGCGCGTGGGCGATCCGGCAGAAGTAATCCGTCATCGCTTCCAGCAGCTCGAATCCCGCCTGCTCCTTAGTGTCAACAGCCGACGGGTCCGCGGTGCGACATGCGATGAGAAACCGGTCCTTGTCTGAACAACTAAGCACCGCCAGGCTGCCGAGTTCCCCGGCAGCACCCGGGGTCGCCGACCTCAACTCGGTTACGATACGACCCACGGTGTCGGGGGTGTCCACTGGGCTGCACAATACAGGGCCGCGCCCGAAGGTGCGGCTTCGTTCCTTACCGGCTTTCGCCAGCTGCCGGCATGGGTCCAGTAACCGGTGAAGCACGTGTGCATGGTCTCACCGCTGCCGCGCGAGATGGTCAAGGCCGCCACCCCGCTCTGCACGACTGCCGTGGTACCCAGCGACGTTGCACCCTGCGGCGTACTCTGGACGGGAGTGAGCTTCGGGTCTACGCCCGCGCAACCTAGCGCCGTCTGGAGCAGAAACACGAACGCCTGTACTATGAACTGCATGATACTTCACCTCCTTTCTCCTAACCTCTTGCTTCTGACATCTAGCATCTGACTTCTGACTTCGTCTTGTCTCCTGAGAATGGGGACAGTCCAAAAGGTGGACACGTCCACGGAGCGACGCGAGGGACGCGTCGCGGATGTGTCCCCGGCGCTTGTCAGCGCGGTACAGTCCCCATTTTCCGCCCTTTTTCCAAGGGCGGCCGGCGGGCTCTCTGCTGGCCGCGTCTGTCAGTTAAGCTCTGACCGAGCCCGAAAGCAGGACGTGCCGGCGACTGCCCCGGTTTGCACCGGGACCTCCTCACCGTGTTCGATTCGGTCGGCGAGAGCAAGCAGAGCCAATGCCTTGACGTTGGCGATGGCCGCGGGGCGAGTCGGGCCATAGTCCGGAAGCCGGGAGTCAACGCCGCGAACGGCTTCCCGAACTGCAGCGGGAGGAACTGCGCGGACCCGCGTGGAACAGCGCCGGATTCCGGGCGGAACGCAGGCATTGACAAGCGCGGGGCGAGGCTGAGAATATGAGTCGAGCCTCCGCTTGTACGGAGGCAAGGGCAAGCGTGCCCGGGTCCCAGCGGATTTCGCCATCGGAGGTGGTAATGAAGAGAATGTTCGTGCTTCTCGCAGGCCTGGCGCTGGTCGCCGGCCTGCACGCAGCGGACACTACCGGTATCTCCGGTATTGTCGCCAACGCCCACAACGGGCACCCGATTGCGGGCGCGGCGGTGTGCACCGGCCACGGCGGCGCATGCACCGATTCCAACGGCTATTATCTCATCCCGATTCAGGCCGGCACCTACCAGGTCACTGCCTCGGCCACCGGGTTTCAGTGCGAGGTGTACCCCGAGTCGGTCGTCGTCGTTCAGGGACACGTTACCGACAGCATCGATTTCGCGCTGGTGCCGCTCGATACTTCGCACGGCACAATCTCGGGCAAGGTGACCGACGCCCAGACCGGGAGCGGGATTGACGGCGCCCTGCTGGTCGCCTGCGGCCCGGACGGAAGCGGCGAAACCCATTCGTATGCCTGCGGCGGGTATCAGATTGCGAGCCTGCCGCCGGGTAAGTACCAGGTCAGCGCTTCCGCGACCGGGTATGAGCCGGCCACGTACCCGGAGTCGGTCGTCGTGGTCGGGGGACAGAATACGCCGGACATCGATTTCGCCCTGGTCCCGACCGGCGGCGGGCACGGCGGCATCGCGGGCTTCGTGTCCGATTCCTTGACCGGCGACGCCATCGCCGGGGCGCTGGTGACCGCGACCGGGCCGCACGGCAGCGGGCAGGAGCATACCTGCCAGCACGGCGGATACCTGATATCGAACCTGCCCGCGGGCAAGTACTCGGTCTGCGCTCAGGCTCAGGGGTACAAGTCCAAGGTGTATCCGGAGTCGGTGGAGGTCATCGGCGGCCAGGTCACCGAGCAGATCAACTTCGCGCTCGCGCCCGACAGCGCCGAGACCGGCGGGATTTCCGGGCAGGTGACGAACTCCGTGACCGGCGACCCGATATTCGGCGCGCTGGTTGTGGCGCATGGCCCCAGCCATGGGCAAGGGAACACCTGTCAACACGGCTACTACTACATCGGCGAGCTGGCACCCGGAATCTACGAGGTCGTGGCCGGAGCGCGGGGGTTCAAGACATCAGCCCCGGAGACGGTCGAGGTCCACACGGGGCAGGTGACGCAACACGTGGACTTCGCGCTCGAACCGGAGGACGGCCAGACCGGCGGAATCTCGGGTACGGTGACCGATTCGGTGACCGGGGCTCCGATTGCCAGCGCCACGCTGTTCGCCTGGGGTCCGGGCGGGCAGGGCTGGGCCACGTCGGATTCCATGGGCTACTACCTGATCCAAGAGCTGCGCCATGGCAAGTACCTGGTGCGAGCCTGCGCGTACGGCTACCACCCGAAGGTCTATCCGGAGAGCGTCCTGGTCGTACCGGGCCAGGTTACCGAGAGCATCGGTTTCGCACTGGCCCCGAGCCACGGCGGCGGCATGGCCGGCTTCGTGTATGACGGTATCTCCCAGACCGAGCTGAGCGGCGCGCTGGTTACCGCCACCGGCTCCAAGGGAAGCGGCCAGGCCTATACCGGCACGTGGGGCGAGTACCGGATTGAGGGGCTTGAGCCCGATGATTATTCGGTGACCATCACGGCGCCGGGCTATCACGCGGGCGCGTACTTCGAGCCGGTCATGGTCCAGACCGACGTGATTACGTCGTTCGTCAGTCCGGCCATCTATCAGTTGACGGGCGTGCAGGAATCACGCGAGCCGGCGGACGGCGTCCGGCTTTCGGTGGTGCCGAACGTGTTCAGCCGCAGCACGACGGTCCGCTGGCAGATAGCGGAGGGCGGCCGGGCGGTGCTGCGGGTGTTCGACAAGGCCGGGAGAGCGGTGCGGACCCTGGCGCATTCGCGGCTGGACCGCGGTTCCTTCTCGGTCGTCTGGGACGGCAAGGACGCCAGCGGCACCCGGCTGGCGCGCGGGACCTATTTCGTGGAGCTTCGCAGTCCGGGCGGCAGGCTTGTTACCCGCGCGGTGCTGGTCAACCGATAGCTGAGACTTAACTGCTTGCGGGACAGCGCCGTGAATCCGACATTGGAGCTTTCGAGCTTCAATCGGAGTTGGCCCCGGCGGCCCCTGTCGGACAGCACGGATTTCGAGTTTCTCTGCTTTCGTGGCTTCAACATCGGTTCCGGGGGCTCAGGCGGGGACTCGACTCGACGTCTGGGAGGTTCTAGAATCGACTTCGTTAAGAGGGCACTTAGCCGAAAGGCAACGATATGTATGATGTGAGACATGCTGGTCGCGCCCCGGTCGAGAGCAGGGCCGGAGCCGGTATGAGGGTGTGTGCCCGGCCGTCGGCAAGTGAGCCTCTATTCCCCGTCCACACGACGCGGACAAGTTCCCCTGTCCACGCGAAATCTGCGCTGTGAACATGAGCAGGGAAATCTGCGTCCGCTTCCCGGGCAGGGTCTCGGGCCGGACCACGGCCTCGCTGCCGCGCGACCTCGATGTCCGCAATCCAGGCGAAGGAATCCGGGCTGGTGCAGAAAATCAGACCGGCGCTGTTACCCGAGGGCGTCGAGCCGCATGCCATGTCCGACAATCCGGAACGCCGGGAAGTGAACCACGCTCCCTCGCGCGTCATCTACCCGTCCCGGGCCATGCCCCATTCGAGCCCGGCGAGCACAGGCGCATCGCCGTGAAGGCAATTGACTTCAGAAGGGAACGGGACCGAGGGGACGAAAGCAGCGGGCGGCAGGGAAAGTAGATGGCGATTCCTGAGATCCAGCTTGAGGCGTGGTCCCACCAGGGACCGGTCGCGACGGCGTTGAAGGCTTGCGCATCGGTGCGGGCCGCGCTTGACGCCTTCGACCAGTGGCCGGATGATGTCTGGTTGGAGCCGTATCTCCGGGGGTCGTACAACAATGACACGAACATCAGCGGAGACAGCGACGTTGACCTGGTGGTGCAGCTCAATTCCACATTCCGGACCAATCTGAGCAGCGAACAGAAGGCCGCCTACAAGATCAGGCCCGCCACCTACCCGCTTCGCGAATTACGTAAGGATGTGCGCAAGGCATTCACCGCTTACTACGGCGAGTTCGAGGTCGAGTCGAAGGGAAATGCGATCATGGTGATGACCTCGTTCCCGCCGACCGCCGTGATCCCCGCCCTGGCCTACCGCCGCTATCCCGCCGCACCGCGCAACGGGGATGACTACGCCGAAGGCATGATCTACTATGAGTTCGAGAGCAAACGCTGGGTAGTGGATTACCCGAAGCAGCACGCCGAGGGTGTCACCGCGAAGCAGAAGGCGACCCACGGCTGGTTCAAGCCTACCGTCAGGGTTTTCAAGAACATCCGGTGGCAGCTTCTGGAAGTGGGCGCGCTCAACATCAACGACGCGTCGTCGTACTTCATTGAGTGCCTGCTGGGCAACGTGCCGGAAGGCAAGTTCGGCCCCACCTACGGAGACACGGTCGCCGAATCCCACGACTGGCTGGTCCAGGCCGACATGGCTCCATTCAAGTGTCTCAACGGCATCACGCCGTTGTTTGGTACGACACCGGATTGCTGGTCAACCAAGAAGGCGCTGCGGTTTCTGGCGGCCGTGCGGGCACTCTGGAAGCAATGGTCTCAGTAGGTGAGCCCGATCCCGCGTTCTTCGTCTGTCGTTGGCCCGGTTCCAGTCCCTGATTCCTGAATTCCGGTCCATCCGAATCATGAATCCGCGCCATCGGCGTACGTGGTTCAGCGGTCCGGCTGCGGGTTAGTTCCCGGCGTCGACGGTGCGGCAGGCAGCGGCGTGCTCGGAGGCCGTGCGGGAGAAGATGTGGGTGCCGTCGCCGCGGGCGACGAAGAAGAGGTAGTCGTTCCGTTCCGGGTTGAGCACGGCCTTGAGGGCGCGACGGCCGGGACTGCAGATCGGCCCGGGCGGCAGGCCCTTGTGGAGGTAGGTGTTGTAGGGCGAATCGAGCTTCGTGTCTTCAACCGAGAGCCGGCCTTTGCGCTCGGGCAGCAGGTACTCGACCGTGGCGCAGGATTGTAGCGGCATGTTCCGGCCCAGCCGGTTGAGGAAGACGCCGGCGATGCGCGGGAATTCGTCCGGAACCTCGGCTTCGCGCTCGACAATTGAAGCGAGAATGACAACATCCGAGACGGCGAGTGGCGATTGGCGAATGGCGATTGGCGAGTTCGAGAGTTCGGAGAAGACGGAGAGGAACTGGCGGACCAGGCGGCGCACGACTTCGGATGGCGGTGAACCGGTCTGGAAGTCGTAGGTCTCGGGAAACAGGCAGCCTTCGGCCGTCGCACCATCAACGCCGAGGTCCCGGAGCAGGTTCGTGTCGGCGCAGGCCGCAAGGAAGCTATCCGCCCGGCAGATGCCGCGTTCCGCCATTGCCTCGGCAACCTGGGGCATGGTGTAGCCTTCGGGAATCGTGACTGAGACGTCGGCGGGCAGCTCGCCGGAGAGCAGCCTGAGCGCACGGCGTTCGCCGGTGCCGACCGCAAACCGGTAGTGGTTGGGCCGGATGCGGCTGCCGTAGTTGTGAAACCAGGCGTAGAGGAAGAACAGCGGTTTGGAAGCGATGACCTGCTTCGCGGCCAGCGTGTCCGCAAGCGCGCCGATGCTGATGCCCAGCGGGACGGTTACCTCGACGCCGCGGCCGTTCGTTTTCGGGCCGTGCGTGGCACAGGCGAGCGAACCCAGCAGGGCAAAGGACAAAGTGATAAGGACAAAGGACAAAGCAATTGGGAAAGGACAAAGTAAGGAGTCCCGGCCGGTTTTAGCCTTGGTACTTTCCACTTGCTTTGTCCTTACGACTTTATCCTTTGGAGTTCTCCGCAAGAAAGTCCTCCAGGATGATCGTTGCCGCAATCCTGTCCACCGCTTCCCGGCGCTTTTTGTCCTTGCCCGTGGCGGCGCGCCGGCCGGGCGTGAGGTCTCTGCGTCCACGGGTTTCCTCAAGCACCTCAATCGCCCGCGCCGTTGAGAAGCGCTCGTCGAAGGTGGTCACCGCCAGGCCGGTTGCCTTCTTCAATTGCCCGGCGAAGCTCCGCACCTGTTCCGACCTGCGGCTGGGCTTGCCGGACTGAGCCACCGGGAGACCGACGACAATCTCGTCCGCTTCCTGTTCGGCGACGAGGCGCTTGAGCGCCGCGAGCAGCTCGTTCTCGCTCGCGTGGTGGATGGTCGGCAGGGCCCGGGCGATGGTGCGGGTCGGATCCGACACCGCAACGCCGGTATGCCGCTCGCCGTAGTCAATGCAGAGGATGCGACCCATAACCCTAAAGTGTAGGAGACACGCCGCGCTCTGTCCAGCGAACGGGATCAGTGCAGCAAAGGACAAAGTGACAAGGACGAAGGGCAAAGCAATCGGGAAAGGCCCAAGTTCCCAGGTCTGGCCGCTTCCGGCTTGTTACTTACCTCTTGCTTTGTCCTTACCACTTTGTCCTTGTTACTTAAGGAAACTATCCAAGGGGCATCTGGGTCGCCCAAACTGCGACTGGCGTGCCGGCTGAAGGCGCGACGCGGGCGGGCGGGTCGGCTGTTCGACGCGGCTGATGGCGTCAAGCGTTGCTGGACATTCCTCCGCCCCCGGCTACAATGGTGGTCAACATGGCACGAGAGTTTCCAATCGAGAAGGTCCGCAACATCGGAATCATGGCCCACATCGACGCGGGCAAGACCACGGTTTCCGAGCGCATCCTGTTCTACACCGGTAAGTCGCACAAGCTGGGCGAGGTGCACGACGGCGAGGCCCAGCTCGACTGGATGGAGCAGGAGCGGGAGCGCGGCATCACCATCACCAGCGCGGCCACGACCACGGTCTGGAACGACCACATGATTAACCTGATCGACACGCCCGGCCACGTGGATTTCACGGTCGAGGTGGAGCGGAGCCTCCGAGTGCTCGACGGGGTCATCGGGCTCTTCTGCGCGGTCGGCGGGGTCGAGCCGCAGTCGGAGACGGTCTGGCGCCAGGCCGAGAAGTATGCGGTGCCGCGCATCGCCTTCGTGAACAAGATGGACCGGGCCGGCGCGGATTTCTACAGCGTGGTCGAGCAGATACAGAAGGAACTCGGGGCCAATGCGGTGCCGGTGACGATTCCCATCGGCGCCGAGGAGAACTTCGCGGGCATCATCGACCTGGTTGACGACGTCGCGGTCTATTACGACGAGACGGACCAGGGGATGACGTGGCGCGACGAGCCGATTCCCGACGCGATGCGCGACGTCGCCCGGAAGTGGAAGCAGAACCTGCTGGAGAAGGTGGCCGAGGTCGACGACAAGCTGCTCGAGAAGTTCCTGCGCGATGAGCCGATCGGCAACCGGGAGCTGTCCGCCGCCATCCGCGCCGCGACCCTGTCCCACAAGATTTGCCCGGTCATCTGCGGCAGCGCGTTCAAGAACAAGGGCATTCAGCGCCTGCTCGACGCGGTCGTCTCCTACCTGCCGAGCCCGGTCGATCTGCTCCCGACCATCGGCACGCACCCGGGCGGCGAGGAGGTGGAGCGGGTTCCCTGGGACGACGGGCGGCTGGCCGCGCTCGCGTTCAAGGTTGTTGCGGACAAGCACGTGGGCAAGCTGGTTTATGTCAGGGTTTATTCGGGCACACTGAAGGCAGGCAGCTACGTCTACAACTCGACCCAGGAGAAGGACCAGCGGGTCGGGCGGCTGCTGCGGATGCACGCGAACCGACAGGAGCAGGTGGAAGCGCTCTATTCGGGAGAAATCGGCGCCGTGGTCGGGCTGTCCGATACCGTCACCGGCGACACGGTCTGCGTCCGCGAGGCACCGATAGTATTGCAGGCGATTGAGTTCCCGGCGCCGGTCCTCTCGATCGCCGTGTCCATCGCCGACCGGAACGACCGCGAGAAGCTCTCGCACGGCCTCGCGCGACTGGCCGAGGAGGACCCGACCTTCATTGTTACCGCAGACCCGGAGACCGAGGAGACCGTGATTTCCGGCATGGGCGAGCTGCACCTGGAGATTATCGTTGACCGGCTGCGCCGCGAGTTCGGGGTCGTGGCCAAGACCGGAGCCCCGCAGGTCGCCTACCGCGAGACGGTCACCGGCCACACCGACATCAATGAGAAGTACGTGAAGCAGACCGGCGGCCGCGGCCAGTACGCGCACGTGGTGATGCGGCTGGAACCGCTCAAGGCCGGCGAAGGGTTCGAGTTCGTCAACAAGGTGGTGAGCGGCCGCGTGCCGAAGGAGTACATCCCGGCGGTCGAACGCGGCGTGGTCGACGCGATGAAGAAGGGCGTGTATGCCGGGTTCCCGGTCGTGGACATCCGCGTCTCCCTGCTCGACGGGTCGTACCACGAGGTGGACTCCAACGACCTGGCGTTCAAGACCTGCGCCGGGCGCGCGTTCCGCAAGGCGTTCATGCAGTGCAGCCCGCAGTTGCTCGAACCGGTGATGAGCGTCAACGTGGTGACGCCCGAGGATTCGGCCGGCCCCATCATGGGCTCGCTCTGCAACCGGCGCGGCCTGATTTCGGGCATGGACCAGCAGGGCAACGCCAAGGTCATCAAGGCGCTGGTGCCGCTGGCGACGATGTTCGGGTACGCGACCGATCTGCGCAACCAGAGCCAGGGCCGGGCCGTCTTCACGATGCACTTCGAGCACTACGAGGCGGTGCCGTTCTCGGTGGTGGAGGAAATACTGGCGAAAAGGGGTAAGGACTCCAAGGCAGAAGACTAGGATGCGAACGAAGCTGGAACGCAGAGCCGGACCAGCACTTCTGCCATCTAGCTTCTAGCATCTGGCTTCTGACTTCGCCTGCGCGGTTGCTCCCCCTGCCGTCCTTGACTTCCGTTCCGACAGTCGCACAATCTCCCCGTGACCAAGGCGACCCGCGAGAGTCTTTTCACGCTTGCCTACGTGGCAGCCGGAATGGCTGCGGTTCTCATCGTCGGATACCTCACATTCCACCACCGGTTCTTCCATATGCCGCGCCCGCTGCTGCCTTTTCTCATCGTCGGCCTGGCCGGCTCGCTGATGTACGCGGTCGTGCAGATGCGCGGGGCCGGCCTCGGCATCCTGATGATAGTGCTGCTCTACCTGATTCAGGTCGCAATGATGCCGCCCATCCGGCCCTACACGCTCGCGTCCGCGGCCGTCTACGCCCTGCCGGTAGGATTCGCGCTCATGGCCGGGGCCTACGCGCAGAAGGCGCTGGGCAGGCGCCTCAAGATCGGCCGGTTCACCGTCATGGGGCTGATCCTGGCGGCCGGGTACGGTTTGATGATGGTGCTGTTCCTCATCCGGTCGCGCTACGACATTCACGCGGGAACGGTTTTCGGGCAGGCGTTCATCGGGTTCAAGCTGGGCGCCGCAATGGGGTTGGGATTCGAGCTTGTTGACCTTGTCGGGCCTCGGCCGCAGGCCTGATTACTCACCCCCGGTCCCCGGCCGCTGACTTCTTGCGCCTCTCATCATGGTCCGCCGTCCTTGACCGACATCGCCGGCGTTACCCGCTGCTGCGGGCCCAGGATATCTACAAGCTCGCCCATCAGGGAGTGTTCGGACCGGGGCACATCATCAGCAGTGCGGGCGCAGCCAGAAGGTCGCTGCGGGAGGAGGTCGCCGCGCTGCAAGTCCGAAGTCCGAATGACGAATGTCGAATGCCCGAGCCGCGGTTTGAGCCGTTGGAACCCGAGGGAAAGGTCGTGCGTGTGAATTTGAGGCCGCTGCTCGCAAGAGGCGGAAGGATGAGGGATGAACGAGGCAGGCACGGAACGGGCGGCACGGACATCGGCTGGCTGGCGGAGGCGTTGGTCGAGAGCGCGCGGCGGGTGAAGGGTGACCCGGAGCGGATGCGTCGCAGGCTGGCGGCTGCAGTCAGGTGGTGTCGCGGTCGCCTGCCCCGGCAGGCAGCGGCACTCGAACGCCTGGCAGCGGTGGCCGCGGAATCAGGCTATCCGGCACTCCACCATTCGCGCACTTATGCCCGCGCCTATCGTCCGGCGTACCGCGTGATACTCAGGTCCTGCCTGGGCCCGAGGTTGAAGTCGAGCCAAAGGGCCGGAAGAAACGACAGGCGAAGTCAGAAGCCAGAGCCTGGAAACTAGATTTCAGAAGTGCCGGAAGCTGTTCTGCGCTCTAGCTTCTCGCTTCCACCTTCGTCTGTCCTGTCTGCGCTACCCCGCGCTTCGGACAGAGCCGGGTGAGCGGGCAGATTGAGCAGAGCGGCATCCGCGGCCGGCAAATGGTCTGCCCTAGTGCCACCAGCAGATGGTTCCAATCCTTCCAGATATGGCGGGGCAGAGTCTCCATCAACCCGCGTTCGGTGTCGACGGGCCGTGCGGTTCGCACCAGGTCAAGCCGGTTCGAGATGCGCTGGACGTGGGTGTCGACCGCGATTGCGGGCAGTCCGTAACCCTGACTGAGAACGATGTTCGCGACCTTGCGGCCGACCCCGGGAAGTTCGAGCAGTTCCGCCAGGGTCCGGGGAACTTTGCCGTCCGGGCGTGCGACCAGCATCCGCGCCAGTTTCGGCAGCAGCCCGGCCTTGGTACGGTAGAACCCGACCGGGTAGATGAGTTTCTCGATGGCGGCCGGGTGCAGGCGGGAAAGCGCGCGCGCGTCCGGAGCGCGCCGGAACAGGCGAGCCGAGGCCGCGGCGGTAACAGGGTCCTGCGTGCGGGTGGAGAGAACCGCGGAGACGAGAATGCGGAACGGGTCTTTTCGCGGCATCAGCTTCACCGGTGCGTCCATTGCCGGATAGGTACGGAGCAGGGTTGCGCTGATGAGCAGGGCGCGGCGGCGGTCGGCAAGGGGCGGGGACGGGCGAACGGGTGCGGTCAGGAGTGGGAAATCAGTTTCAGCCCGATGAGGAACGCCATGGTAAGCATCAGGGCGACTGACGCAGCCAGAAGCGTACCGTGCCAGCGCATGTGGGGCGGCGTCTGGCCCGGCTCGCTGCGCGTGAAGGTCAGTAGCGCGGCAACGAACGCGGCGACCAGCAAGATGATGGACACCAGCTTGTGGCCGGAAAGGGTGATGCCCCGATGGATGTTCTTGAGGGCCATGTTGGCAAGCAGGCCGATGACGAAGTTGGCGATGCAGAGCAGCAGGAAGGCGATCGACCGGCTGCGCTGGCGGCGCATCGGGAAGTCCCAGTCGCTCACCTTGGACAGGCTGGTCTGGGCAGTCATCAGCCCCAGCACAATCGTGCCGATGGCGATGACCGGATGGATGAAAGCATACCAGGGCATGGCTAAGAGAGAAGTCCTAAGGACGAAGTACGAGTGACGAATGCAGGAAGTGCCGGCCGATAGTGGCCGCTATGGCCAATAACGGGCGAAATCCGAACGCCCGAATTCGGCATTTGCCTACATTCGAGCTTCAATCGGGTTTCAAGCTTCGTCATTCGAACTTGGCCTAGGTTCCAGAAGAGCGGCCAACGGGAATCGAACCCGTGTAACCGGCTTGGGAAGCCGGAGCTCTACCCCTGAGCTATGGCCGCATGTTACAATACTAAAGGAGGCTGCGTCTCAGTCAAGCTATGGCCGGAGCGAGGGCATGGGGGCAGAAGCACGCGGTCAGTGATGTAGCTCGCCCGGCACTGCCATCAAGTGCTCCGGCGGGCCGGGAACATCCGCCGCGGGCGCCCCGCCGCAGGGAAAGCAACCGGCTTGTGTCTTAATAGTATCTTTATACCACCCGACAAACTTAGTCGCTATAATCACTGACCAGAGAGTCATGAAGATCAAGAAATCCCATACGGCGGTCGGCATCGTCGTCCTGGTACTCATCGGTATTGCCGTCGTGCGGATTGTCACCCGTGGCTCGGCCCGCCATGGGCGGCGCCAGGGCACGTCGATTGTGCGGGTGGAGATACCGTCGCGGGACACGATTACGTACACGCTTCAGTCAACCGGCGACGTGGTCGCGATGCAGGCCGCGACCATCGTTGCCAAGGTCGGCGGCAGTCTGGAACGGGTGAGCGCGAACATCGGGGACGAGGTGCAGGCAGGCCAGTCCCTGGCGCTGATTGACACGATCGAACTGGCGCTGGCGGCAAGGCAGGCCGAGGCGACGTTCGCCACGGCCCGTGCCACCTATGAACGGGCCGGCCAGTTGCGGGCCGACAGCCTGGTGTCGCCGCAGGATTTCGACAACGCCGAGGCGGCGGAGAAGGTCGCGGAGACGAATTTCCGGACCGCGCAGGTTCGGCTCGGGTATGCCAATGTCACCGCGCCGTTTGCGGGCACAGTCACCGTGCGCCAGCTCGACCCCGGGGCCGTGGTGACCGCCGGGACCATGCTGTTTACGCTCGCGGACTTTGACAGCGTCAAGGTTGTGATTAACGTCGAGGAGAAGGACGTACCACTGGTGACAATCGGATCGCGGGTCATGGTGGTGGCCGATGCCCTGCCTCAGGATACGTTCGTGGGCCGTGTGGGCCGAACCAGCGATGCCGTTGACCCGGCGACGCGGACCATGCGGGCTGAGGTCTTCGTGGCGAACCCGAAGCATCGGCTTAAGCCCGGAATGTACGCAACCGCCAGCCTCTTCTTGTTCCAACATCCCGACGCCGTAACGGTGCCGGCGGCCGCTGTGCTCAGCGTCGCCGGCGACACGTTCGTCTACGTGGTGAAGGGTGACACCGCACGGCGGGTGGCGGTGCGCACGGGAATCGAGCAGGGTGCGCGGACCGAGATCGTCTCCGGACTTGCCGGCGGCGAGAGCCTGATTACCACCGGGCAGCAGTACGTGAAGGACGCTTCGCCGGTCACGGTCCAGCCCGGCGGTCGATGATACGAACGGGGTCAAGGAACAGAGGAATCCGGGATTCCAGTGTCCGGCACTAGACCGCTCGAACCCTTGAATCCTCGAATCCTCTCCTAGACTATGTGGTTCACGCGCATCGCTCTCCGCTACCCGGTAACGACATTTCTCATCGCGGTCACCATCACCGTGCTGGGGTTCGTTTCCCTGGCCCAGTTGCCCATCGACCTGCTGCCGAACATCACCATCCCCACGGTCAGCGTCTCGACGAACTATCCCGGCGCGAGTCCTCTGGACATGGAACAGACCGTGACCGCGCCCATCGAGCGGGCGGTGAGCTCGGTGAACAATGCGGACTACGTCCAGTCCTCGACCCGTGAAGGCACATCAAGGGTACAGGTCTACTTCAACTGGGGCGCAAATACCGACGTGGCCATGGTCGACATCATCCAGCGAGTCAACCGCGCGTTGCGCAACATGCCCACCGGCGTGCAGCAGCCGATCGTCCAGCGGTTCGACGTCACCAGCCGGCCGGTCTGCAATATCGTGGTGTTCGGCGACATGGACCAGCGCGAACTCTACGACCTGGCTGCCAATGTCATCGAGCCCCAGATTGAGCACCTGCCCGGCGTGGCCCAGGCGCCCGTGTCCGGCGGCCTCATCCGCGAAATCCACGTCACCCTGGACCGTGACCGGCTCCTAGCGCTCAAGGTCCCGGTTCAGAGCGTGCTCACGGCCATCGCCAACTCCAATCTCATCCTGCCGTCGGGCGACCTGAAGTCCGGGCCCTACGACTTCGCGCTCAAGACCGAAAGCCGGTTCAACGTGGTCCAACCGATGCAAGACATCGTGGTCAAGACCGTGGCGGGCGTGCCCATACCCATCAGCGCGATCGGCACCGTCGAAGACAGCTACCAGGAGCAGACTGAAATCGTCCGTATCAACGGCAAGCCGGGCCTGACCCTGCCCGTGCAGAAACTCGCCAACGCCAACACTGTCAACGTCGTCGACCGCGTCCGGCAGGCCCTGCCGCATCTTGCCGGCGTGCCGCCGACCGTGCAGCTCTCGATATCCTCGGACCAATCGCTCTACATACGCCAGACCACATCGGGCCTCGCGCGTGAGGCCCTGCTCGGCGCTATCCTGGCGATGCTCGTCATCATCGTATTCATCCGCAGCTTCCGGGGTACGGTTATCACCACGATCGCCATACCGCTCTCGATCCTCGTTACCTTCATCTACTTCCGGTTCGGGGGCGTGACGCTGAACATCATGACCTTCGGCGGACTGGCGCTCGCGGTCGGACGGCTGGTCGACGATTCCATCGTCGCCCTCGAGGTCAGCTCCCGCCACTATGCGATGGGGGCCAGGGGTCAGGGGTTGGGGGTCGGGGCTGACAAGATGGCGGCGACGCTCGAAGCGGCGCAGGAAGTGGCGTCCCCGATTCTGGTCTCCACCCTGGCCACGGTCATCGTTTTCCTGCCGGTGATATTCCTCACCGGGGTCGCGAAAATGATGTTCGTCCCGTTGACCATCACCATCGCCGTGGCCCTGTTCGGTTCCTACTTCGTGTCGCGCACCGTAACCCCGCTGATGTGCTATCAATGGCTGGAGCCGGAAAGGCCGCTCGACCGAACCGCGACAGGACTGGGCGAGAAACTCCGTGTCTTCTTTCACGATGCGGTCGAGCGACTCGACGCCGGGTACGAGAAGGCCCTGCGCTGGACCCTGGCGCGGCGGCGACTCGTCATCCTGAGCATAACCGGGCTCGCGCTCATCTCCGCTCCGCTCTTCAAGTTCATCGGCAGCGAGTTCTTCCCGGACCAGGACGAAAGCCAGTTCACCGTGTCGCTCCGCCTCCCGGTCGGAACGCGGGTCGAAGAGACCAGCCGCATCGCGGCCCAGATGGAACAGGTACTCCAGAAGAACGTGCCCGAGATACAGGCCATGATTACCGACGTCGGAGTCCCGCCGGGCGGCGGCGGCGGGAGAAGCGCGGGGACTCATGCCGGGACAATCCAGGTTACGCTGGTCCCGACCAACCGGAGGCACCGTTCGGTATTTCAGATAGTCAACGCGGTACGGCCTTTGCTGCTACGCATCCCCGGCACGACTGCGACCGTCTCCGCCGGCGGGTTCTTGAAATTCCTGCTCAACTTCGGCTCCTCGGCGCCGATCGACATCCAGATACAGGGCTTCGACCTTGCCGCCGGTTCACGCCTTGCCGCCCAGGTTGCCGGCATCGTCCGCTCCACGCCGGGAGCAACGGACGTCCAGGTCAGCCGCGAAGACAATCTACCGGAACTCAGGGTGAATATCGACCGGGACAAAGCCGGGGCGCTCGGCATCAGCGCGGGCGACGTTGCCAACGCGGTCAGCGCCTGCATCACCGGCGCGGTCGCCTCGACCTTCACCGACACCGTTACCGGCACCGCCTCGAACGTCCTGGTCCGGCTGGACCAGCGCTTCCGTTCCAGCCCCGAAGACCTGCAGGATATTGTCCTTGCCACCAGCGGCGGGCAAACCGTGCTGCTCGGCAACATAGCCACCATCACCCGTGCCGCCTCCCCGGTCCAGATCGACCGGAAGAACCAGCAGCGACTCGTCGATGTCACCGCCAACGTTACCGGCCGCGACCTCGGCAGCGTGGCCGCCGATATCGGGCGGAAGACGAGCAAGCTCGACTTGCCGGCCGGGTTCAGCATCACTCAGAGCGGCAACGTCGAGCAGCAGGGCAAGACATTCCGCGGCCTGCTCCTCGCCTTCGCGCTCGCCATCCTGCTTGTCTACGTGGTCATGTCCTCGCAGTTCCAATCGCTGGTTGACCCGTTCATCATCATGTTCACGGTCCCACTGGGAATGGTCGGAGTCCTCTGGGCCCTTTTTCTCACCAACACGACTCTGTCCGTGACTTCCTTTCAGGGCATCATCGTCATGGTCGGCGTCGTGGTCTCGAACGGCATACTGCTCGTTGACTACACCAACCGGCTACGGGCCGGGGGCATGGAACTGCACGAAGCGGTGGTCAAAGCCGGTCGGACCCGGCTGAAGCCGATTCTAATGACGTCCCTGGCGACCGTGCTCGGCATGGTCCCGATGGCTCTTGGGCTCGGCGGCGAATCAACGCAAGCGCCGCTGGCGATAGCGGTCATCGGCGGCCTGAGCGTTTCAACCGCCCTGACCCTATTCTTCGTGCCGAACCTCTACACGTTGTTCGAGGTACGCTTCAAACGCAAGCCGGCGACGCCTCCTTTGGCGTAACTCACCACCCGCTTTTCGCCTTTCGCCAATCTCCAATCCTCAATATGGAATCTAAAATGCCCTCGAGTGCTCCCTTCAAAGCTCGCCGGAAAGCTCGTCTCAAAGTTCGCCGGAAAGTGCCTTAGAAAGCAAACTCGAAAGCTCACTTCAGAGCATCCTCCATCGCTCACTTCAGAGCTCACTTCAGAGCTCGCTTCATCGCTTCGTGCATCGCTCGTCTCAAAGCTCAGCGCATTGCTTCTCACATCGCTCGCTGCAAAGCTCAGCCAAAAGCTCGCGTCAAAGCTCGGCTGAAAGCTCAATTCAAAGCTCGCTTCGAAGCTTGTTCCATGGCTTCGTCGAAAGCTCCCCAAAAGGCAAGCCCCCAGGCGACCCCTATATGCGGACTTTTCGTCCTGCGACTGGCACTAACCTGCCGGAGACGGGGAAGTTAGGCTCGGTCGGTCAGAATCGCTAAGCCTCCAGTTCTTTTAGGGCTTTCGGCGAACCCGAAGTCCGCCCGCGCGTCAGGAATCGCCTGCCGTGATGCTGTGATCTGGAGGCGGTGAGCCGCAGGCCGCAAGCTGTCGGCTGTCATCATCGTCTAGACCGAATCCGCTATCGACTTACGGCTCACGGCTAGCCGCTCCGGCGTGTTTCTGATGCCGCATCCGACCGAGGCCGCAAGCTGTAAGCTGTCAGCCGTTAGCTCTCCACGTCGTGCCTTGACGCCTTCATCTGATAGGGAGACTGTCCCTGATTTCCTTCGTGCCGAACCTCTACACGTTGTTCGAGGCACGCTTCAAACGGAAGCCTGCCAGTCCGGAATCGGCCGCCTCGATATGATTGTGGGCGCGGAACGCGCAGCGCCGAGCGCCGGTCCTGACCGGAATTGAATAGAAAGCCGGGCTGGTGCCCGGCTTTCATGACACGGTTTCGGGTATCGGTTACTCGACCACGAGCTTCCGCGTTGCGTGGGAGCCGTTGCTCTCCAACTTCAGAATGTAGATGCCGCTGGCGAGTGTTCCCTGCCTGCCGTTCGCGGTCAGAGGCAAGTGGTGAGTCCCGGCCATCTGGCCACCGGTTGCGATGGTGCGGACCAGTTTGCCCGCGACGTCGTAGAGCTTCAGGCTGACACTACCCGGTCTGGGTAGAGAGTAGGTAATCCCAGCTCTGCCTGGACAGGGATTCGGAGCGACGTCCAAGGCCAGCGTCCGAACGCCGGGTTCCTGCCGCCCAGCCGCGACACCGCCGTGAGCCACCATCCGATACAGCGGGTACACGTCGAGGTTGCCGGCAAATGGCGTGCCCATGCCTTCGTTGTTGGTGGTCCCTGCATCGGATTCGAGCGGCTGGGCACAGACAAAGTTCTCTCCCATTATCAGTGAGTCTGAGCCCCACGCATAGGACCAGTTGATGGAGTCCGTGCCTGCGCCGGAGGTTACGGACGCCCAGTCCCACCTACTTTGTGCGGTACCTGCGCGGTTGCACACACCCATCATCTTCGTCCGACCCGGTGTGGAGCGATTGACTCCTTTGCCGGCCAGGGCCGGTCGGGCGGCCGCGGTGGTATCGCCCGGGAGTCGGTTGAATGCCGCGTGCACTTTGGTGTCATAGACCGGCGCATCGGTGATTACCGTCACCTTGCCGCTGTGTTCGCTCGCGACGTAGATTCTGTTCGTAACCGGGTTCACGGCCACGCCAAAGGGAATTGAGTCTACCGCTACCGTGGTAGTGGCATTGGTCGCGCCGTCTATAACCGTAACGTTGGCGCTCAGGGCGTTGATGACGTAGGCCTTGTTCGTCACCGGGTTCACACCTATGGCCCAGGGATATGATCCGACCGGCACGGTGTGCGTGCTGTTGGTCGCGCCGTCGATAACCGTCACGCTGGAGTTCCCGTGGTTGACGACATAGATTCTGTTCGTGACCGGGTTCACGGCAATGGCAGAGGGGTTTGAGCCGGCGGGCACGCGCGTCGTGTCTTTGGTCGCCCCGTCGATCACAGTCACGTCATTGCTGGACCCATTGGCGACGTAGATTCTGTTCGTGACCGGGTTTACTGCCACGGCATCGGGATTAGAGCCGACTGTTACCAGCGTCGTGTCGTTAGTGGCACCGTCTATGACTGTCACGTCGGTTCCGCCCTGGTTCGCTACGTAGATCCTGTTGGTGGCCGGGTTCACGGCCACGGCGTAGGGGTCAGAGCCGGCGGGCACCAGCGTCGTGTCGTTGGTCGCGCCATCAATCACGGTCACGTCATTGCTGGAGCCGTTGGTGACGTAGATCCTGTTCGTGACCGGGTTCACTGCAACGGAACCCGGCATTGAGTCTGCCGGTACGAGAGCCGTGCTATTGGTCGCTCCGTCGACTACGGTGACATTGCCGTCGCCGAAGTCCACAACGTATATCTTGTTAGTGACCGGGTTCAGGGCCATCGCATAGGGCGCCGCGCCAACGGCCACCAGTGTCGTGTCGTTGGTCGCGCCATCGATAACGGTCACGTTGGCTCCGCCTTCGTTCGCGATGTATATCTTGTTGGTGACCGGGTTCGCCACCGCAGCATATGGCGTCGAACCCGCGGCCACCCGGGTCGTATCGTTGGTCGTGCCGTCGATAACCGTCACACCGTTGCTATTGTAGTTCGTGACATAGACCTTGTTGGTGACCGGGTTCACCGCCACGGCTTGCGGATTGGTGCCAGCGGTCACCGTGTTCGTATCGTTGGTCGCGCCGTCGATCACCGTGACGTCGCTGCTGCCGGAATTCGCAACGTAGATCTTGTTGGTGACCGGGTTGACTGACACCGTATAGGGGTAAGCGCCAGCGGCCACGAGCGTGGTGTCGTTGCTCGAGCCATCTATCACCGTCACGCTGCTACTGCTGTAGTTCGCGACGTAGACCTTGTTGGTGACCGGGTTCACCGCTACGTCACAAGGCGCCACACCCGCTGCCACCAGCGACGTGCCCTTGGTCGCTCCGTCTATCACCGTTACGTTATTGCTGTTGTAGTTGGTGACGTAGATCTTGTTGGTGACGGGGTTCACGGCCAGGGCAGAGGGATTTGTGCCGGCGGGTACCGTCGCGGTGTCGTTGGTTGCGCCGTCAATCACGGTCACGCTGTTGCTCCCGGTGTTCGCCACATAGATCTTGTTCGTGACGGCATTCACCGCTACGGCCCGGGGTGTGTTGCCTACTGGCACTGTCGTCGCGGCGTTGGTCGCACCGTCGATTACTGTCACGTTGGCGCTGGCCTGGTTCGTTACATAGATCTTGTTTGTGACCGGGTTGACCGCCACGGCGCGGGGATTCGCGCCCGCGGCCACCAGCGTCGTGTCGTTGGTTGCGCCATCGACTACGGTCACGGTATTCTCGAAGAAATCCGTGACGTAGATCCTGTTCGTGACCGGGTTGACCGCCACGTCCCAGGTACTCGTGCCTGATGGAACCAGCGTCGTGTCGTTGGTAACGCCGTCGATTACCGTCACCTCGCCGGTGCCTGCGTTTGCGACGTAGATCTTGTTGGTGACCGGGTTCACAGCCAAAGCCCAGGGGTTCGCTGCCGCGGGCACCGTTGTCGTGACCCAATCGGCTGAGGCGGTACCGAAGCCGGCGAAGGTCAGGCAGAATGCCAGCATCCCGACTTTAATACTCTTTTCCGATATCATCTTCGGTTCTCCTTTGTGGTGCCCAAACGTGCCAGTGAAACTGCGGCGGCGACGGAGCCGCCGCCAATGCCGGCTCAGCATAGCGACAGGTGTCACCCGGTCAACATCGGGGACATGTGCAGGTGCCGGCTGCGCGCAGTCCGGGCCGCAGACCGAAATCCGCGACTCGGTAGCGACAAGTCTCCAGTCGAACTGCGTATCTTGTCTACGACCGATGAGTTGGTGCGCGCGCGGAAAACGGGGACTGCACCGCGCCGAGCAGGCGCCGGGGACACATCCGCGACGAGTTCCTCGCGTCGCTCCATGGACGTGTCCCCTACAAAGACTGTCCCCTGTTTTCCGCAGGGGTTGAGGACGAACCCCAAGGTGCGGAGCTTGGTGGGGTCGCGGACTCGGACGCTTCGTCTGGCGCGGAACATGGTTCTTCCGGATGACGGGGGTCCGCTCCCGCGCAGTGAGCAAGCTGACTACCATCTAGATTGCGACTTCTCTCTGCAGGGCCCGTTCATTCTCGGGTCCTCTCGTTTGTTCCCACCGGTTGCCAATCTGACCTAATCCGCCTAGACTGTGGTCTTGTTGAACCGACAACTCGGCCGGCTCACAGTTCTCGACGTCCTGCTTCTTGCCGCGCTGATTGCGCTCCCCGGCGCGGCGCTGGTAAGGTCGTGGACCAGACGCAACGAGAAGCCGGTGGCCTTCGTCTACCATGACAATCGGTTGGTCGGCGCGTATCAGCTTGACCGGGATCAGTCTGTGTTCATCGGTGACAAGACCCGGCCGGACATGAAGATCGAGATCAAGAACGGAGCAATCCGGGTCGCGGAATCCGACTGCCCCAGAGGCATATGCATGCAAGCCGGCTGGGTGCGAACGCCCGGCCGGTCAATCGTGTGCGTACCGAACCGGGTGTTGATTGAGATCCGGGGCGAACGCCAGGGATACGATGCAGAGAGCTACTGAGGGCAACGCGGAAGGCGGAGGGCGGAAAACGGAAGACGACGGCGTGGCCCGGCTCGCGATGCTCGTAGCCTGCGCGTCGGTGCTCCAAGTCGCCGAGTCGCTCTTCCCGCACCCGCTGCCCGGCGTGCGGCTCGGGCTCGCCAATATCATAACCGTGATCGCCCTGGTCTACATGGGTCCCGGCGTCGCAATCCAGCTCGCCGTGCTACGCACGCTGGTGAGCTCCATGGTGCTCGGGACGTTTCTGACCCCGACCTTTGTGCTCTCGTTCTCCGGCGGCGTGGTCAGCGCGGTGGTCATGGCCCTGCTCTACCGGCTTTCGCTTGGTGGACGACCACTCTTCAGTCTCGTCGGCATCAGCGTGGGCGGCGCGGCGAGTCACGTGATGACACAGGGAGCGCTCGTCTATCTGCTGTTCATCCGATCGAGCGGCGTGCTGTGGCTCTGGCCGTGGCTCTGCCTGGCCGCGGTGGCAACGGGCCTGCTCACCGGCCTGATTGCCGTGCAGGCAGTACGGCGGCTGGAGGCAGGCCAAGGGGTCAAGGAATCGGGGATTCAAGGCTTTCAGTGTCCGGACACTCGACTCCTAGAATCCTCGAATCCCGGAATCCATTCCTTTGTCCGCCGCCTGCGGCCGGAGTTGAAGATTGCCGGAGTTGTTGTTCTCGGCCTCGCCGTAGTCTTTTTCTCTGACTGGAGGCTGTATGCTGCAGTTTTCGGTCTGCTTGTCATCCTTTCAGTGCTGGGGCGAGTGCGTGTCAGCCGCCTGCTGGCCGGGCTGAAATGGGTGTGGCCGCTGGTGCTGGCCTCGCTCGTGATGCCGGTCGTCTTCTCACCGTGGGGCAGAGCATTGCTGGAACTCGGGCCGTTGCGGGTGACGAGTGAGGGGCTGCATGAGGGGGCGGTCTTCGCCGCGCGCATCCTGCTCCTGGTCTTCGCGACAGCAGTACTGGCGCAGACGACCGCGCCGCACGAACTTGCGACCGGGCTGGAGAAACTGCTGCGGCCTCTGCGGGTCTTCCGGGTTGAACCCGGCCAACTGGCGCGTTCGCTCAGCCTCTCATGGTCTCACTTCCCGCAGCTCCAGCAGAGCGTCCGGCGCATGGTCGGCACGAACCGTGGCCGCAGAGGCTGGCTGGACCGGACCATCCATCTTCCCGGCGACATTATAGCGGACATGTTCCGGCTGGCCGGGCAGGGCGCCGATTCGGCACAGGGAAGAGGATGACGCGGAAATCGCGGCCGGCTGCCTTCCGCTATTGACTTAAGTGCTGGAGAGCGATATCCTCACGCCGAACATGAAAGGAAGACGGTGACGGCGGCAGAGACTGGAGATGCGGGCACGTGACCAAAGTGAAGGGAGCCGGTTCCTGACCGAGCCCGAAGTCTCGTCCCCTGACGACCACGAGCTGGTGCTGCAGGCGCAGTCCGGCGACATGGCCGCGTTCGAGGAACTGGTGCGCCGGCACCAGCGCGGCCTGTTCTCGTACCTCTACCGGATGTGCCGGAACACCAGCGACGCCGAAGAAATGGCACAGGCGGCGTTGATCAAGGCCTGGGAAAAGCTCTCCGGGTTCCGGGGTGCTTCGAGCTTCAAGACCTGGCTCTATCGCATCGGCACCAATCTCTGTTTCAACCTCCGCACCCGGAGGAAGCCGACCGAGGAACTGACTGAGACCCTGACCGCGCCCGATTGGGAGAGGCCGGAATCCGCCTACAATCAACGGGTGCGCGAAGAAGCGGTGCGGAAGGCGTTGGCCCGTCTCTCGGCCGACCAGCGTGCCGCACTGGTGCTCTCGGTTTATGAGGACATGAGCTACAAGGAAATTGCCGAGACACTGGGCAAGACGGTGCGGGCGGTCGACTCGCTGCTGTTCCGCGCCAAGACCAACTTGCGCAGGGCGTTGGCCGAGGACCGCGCAAAGGGAATCATCTGATGGGTCACATACGTTGCATGGGTCTCATTCCGGATCCGCAGTAATCAGGAGGATATCGTGTCTAAACCTTCAGTGAATTGCGCACAGGTAAAACGGCTACTGCCTCCCTTACTTGATGAAGAGCTGTCGGGCGGGGAGCGGGAAACGGTCTCCACCCATCTCGCTTCCTGCCCGACCTGTCGCGCCGAGCTAGCGTCTTTGAAGACGGATCTTGGCCTCCTCGAACAGGTGGTTGCACCCGAGGTTTCGCCGTTCCTTGTAACGCGCGTGATGGCCGAGATCAGACATTCTGCCAGGTCCGGAGCCAAGAGTAAGTCGTTCGGCGTTCGTTTTTGGCGACTCATCGGGTCAGTGGCCGCAGCACTCGTAGTCGCCGTCTCCATCGGCGCCGGTGTCTTTCTTGGCTCCGGCCTGGCTCAAGCCTCCACCGAGACTGCTTCGGACAGCACCGAGGCCGCGGTCAGCTACGTAGAATCATCCAACACCAGCATGTACAGCCTGATGTGGGGAGGCCAGTGATGCGCAGCCGCTGGCTGGTCGTCGTCACGGTTGCATCCCTCTGCCTCAATGCGGCGGTGGTCGGGGTTTTCGTGGCGCGAACGGCCCGCCGCTTCCGACATAGACGGCTGGCCTGGCTCGCGCCCGAGGTGCGCCAGAAGCTCGTGATGGCTCGTGAGGCGGCAGTGCCGGAGTTCGCCAACCTGGCTGGGCAGGCCGAGTCCACGGACTCGCTCCTGTGGACGGAGATACGCCGCGAAAGCCCGGACAGTGCCCGGGTCGAATCGCTCTGCCAGGACCTTGGTCGGACCCACGGCCGGATGAGGGCCATGGTCTTCCGGCAGGTGCACCGGGAACTTCAGTTGTTGCCGGCAACTGCCCGCGCAGAGTATTTGGACCGCATGATGAGAATGAGGCCCGGATTAGGCGCGCTCGCACAGGCAGTCGGGTGGCGCCAGCGCTTTGGCCCCGGCATGCCCCCGCCTCCGGGTGGCGGGCCGCCCCCGGATGTCACGCCGAAGCCGCCGCCCGAATCCGGACACTAGATCGAATTGCAAGACAACCAAGGAGAATCATGAGAAACAGAACGCTCGCAATACCGATGGTGCTGGCTTTGGCTGGAGGGCTTGCGCTCGGGCAACCCGGGCCGGGCGCGACACCGCCGACGCCGGCTGCCAAGCCGCAAGCCCCGATGGCCTGCGGCATGCAGGGAATGCAGGGGATGAAGGGCATGCAGGCAATGATGCCTGACCTGACGCCGGACCAGTTGGAGAAGATGGACGCGCTGCGCGAGGCGAACCTGAAAGAGATGCTGCCGATACGCACGGACCTTGAGATCAAGCGAATCGAGCTTGAGGCCCTTTGGCGTGCCGACGAACCCGACGCCAAGAAGATCGTGGCCAAGGTCAAGGAAATCGGCGACCTCCAGGAGAAGATGGAAGTCGCCCGCATCAACCACATGTTCGACATCCGCAACCTCCTCACGCCCGAGCAGCGCAAGGCCATGCGGAAGATGGGTCCGGGCATGATGGGTGGACGCAGGGGCCGCGGAATGATGCGC
The DNA here is from genome assembly GCA_035505375.1 of bacterium. Taxonomy (NCBI): domain Bacteria; species bacterium. The sequence continues at coordinate 24,419 of DATJQV010000078.1, forward strand.
GGCCGGATGGGCGGCTGCCCGATGGGCGGCCAAGGCTGTGGCATGCCGGGCGGAGATGATTTCGAAGGCCCGCAAGGGCCCATGGGTCAGGGCGGCCAACCCGGCTGTCCTGGCTGTAACATGCACTAGCTCCGACAGGGCTAGTGGTTTGGCTCGGTAGAAGCCGGGGCCGTTGGGCCCCGGCGTCTTTTTCAGCATAGAGTCTATAGGTCCAATAGATCCTATTCCCTGCTTGCGCTTGAGCTTGCGCTGACCTAAACTCGGACGTGGCCAACGCGCTGGTCGCTCTCGTCCTTGCCCTGACCGCGTCATCCGCGTTGGCCTCAACGGCCCCTGTCGGACAGAACGGGGCAGAGATGCAGGTCCGGGTCCGCGTGCGCAACGGTGACACCGGGCAGTGGCTCATGGGCGCGAAAGTCAAGGCGGGTGAGGACGCAGCCTTCACCGACACGAACGGTGAGTGCTTCGTAACGGCAATCGCGGGCCAGCGGTTGATTCTGACGACGTCGATACGCGGCGCATTCACTGCAATCGACACATTTGTCCCCGGCGGACCGGACGCGCAGCTCGTGGTCAAGCTGTACGGCACGCAGCCAAGAACCGCCATCGGCTTCGTGCGGAACGGCAGCAGCGGCAAGCCGCTGGCGCGAGCCCTGGTCAAAGTGATTGGGGACACGGCGCGGACGAGGACCGATTCGACCGGCATGTTTGCAATCCCCTTCCCGCCGGGCGACCGGGAACTCATCGCCGCCCTTCCGGGATTCCGCGGGTTCGCCCGGCGACTGACGGTCAGGGCCGGCGACACGCTTGCGTGTGACCTGCCGCTGTACGAAGAGTCGCTTGCGGTCGGCGAGATAGCGGGCCATGTGGATGTGCAGGGCCTGACCGCTGCCATTGGCGCGAGCGTGACGGTCGAGGGCACGCAACTCGGCACCGCCTCGAACCGGACCGGCGACTACATCATCACCGGCGTACCGGCCGGCGAACACCGGCTCATCATCACCTATGCCGGGTGCAAGAAAGCGATGCGGGTCGTCACGGTACAGCCCTGGGAGACGCTCGAAGTCGACGTCGAGCTTGTTCCAAGCGTCTCCCCGGTCAGACCCTAGCTCTGCGCCCTGGATCCGACAGAGAAGCTCACCACAAAGGCACAAAGTCACAAAGAGGGTGAGGAACGAAATCGGCCTTGGCTGCTTGGTGTACTTTGTGTCTTAGTGGTTCTATGTCGGGTTTGGGGTCTGCACCGCCGACTTGACACCCCCGCCCGCGAGTTCTAGAATCGAGCATGTCAAGGTCGCACGGTGCTGAGAGGCGAGTGCTTGCATAACCCTTAGAAACTCATGCCTCCGGGTCTGGTACTGACGAACACTGTGGTGGGGTTGCTGGGCATCGGACTTGCGTTCTTGTGGCGAGGCCGAAGCCGGTTCATGTTCTGGGTAATGGTCGGCGCGGGCGTATTCCTCTTTGTCCCGCTCGGGTTCGAACTGCTGTTCAGGACACGCTTGCTGGGTGGCTATCAGTCCTCCCTTCAGGTTCTACTGCAAGTGCTCATCGCGTTCTACTCGCTAAGATGGGCGGCATACGGACTGCTGGTTCTGGGGCCTCTTGCGTTAAAGTTCAGCCGTGCGGATGACCCGTCACTGACTGGAGCCACGCTGCCCGACAGGTTCGACCACGAGTCGGACGCGGATGCCGGAACCGAGGATTCCGGAGAAGGCAGAACCTGGGTAGCCGCAGGGGGAGCTTCGGGGTACTCCACACAGGACTCAGATGCCGGTCAACCGCACTCCGCCCGCCGATTTGACAATCCCGCCCGCGACTTCTAGAATCCAGCCATGGCGAGGTGCCACCTGACGCCTTCAGGGCTCGGCCGAAGGACCGGCCGTCTTGTGGTAAGTCTGGCCCGGCTCTCCGGTGCCGCCATCCTCTTGTTTGTCGGCGGGTGCATCTGGACCTTGTCCGACCATAACGCGTTCCAGACCGGCAAAGTGCTTGCGCCCGGAGCCGTGCGCCTCTCCGCGACCACGGTGCTTCTCAACTATCCGCTGCATGCCTCGGCCGACGTCGGTCTGGGCCGGGGATGGGAGGCCGGTGCCGGATTCGGCCAGATGCTCGACTGGGGTTGGTCCGGCGACTTGAGCCTCACCCGCAGCCTCTATTCGTCCCGATATGTCTACAGCAGCGTACAGCTTCAGGGCGAGCTGGCTAATGGCTCCGGCGGCCAGCCGCACCTGGGCCGAGTGACAGCAGCGGCGGCGCTCAGCTACTGGCCATCCGAATCCTTCGGCTTCTACATGCCGCTGCGGTTAAGCATGCTCTTCGCACCATCGGTTACGCGGCCGTATCATGGAGGAATCCATGGCGTCGGCCTCGGAGATAACATAGCGGCGTCGGGGGTGCAGACCTTCCGCGCGCTGCATAACCCGGTGTTCACGCCCGGGCTCGGCCTCGCGTACGAGCGCGGGCGGTTCTACTCAAGGTTCGCGGTCACTATCCCCGTCGCCGGGCTGGATGCCGAAGAAGATAGCACCACCATCGGCTTCTGGCTCGCGCCGTATGCGGGGTTCCAGTTCGGCGTGAGGGTATTCTGACACCTCCGGCCCCGAGACTTGGGCTCGCGTCCGAGGAGCGCTATTGAACGGCCACCGGAAGTTCTTTCTCGATATCGTCGACGACCCGGCAAGGACGGCCGTGGCCGATGAGCGTCTGGCAGCGGTCGGCGTACAAAAGCCGGACGGGGGCGGCAGATGAAGCACAAGGGGTTCTACGTTGGGCTCGTGCTGTCGCTCTCCCTCAATGCCGGGGCGATGTTTCTCTACGGGCTCGACAAATACGAGGTCCGGCGTCTCCGCCAGGAGAACGCCGAGCGGTTCAAGCCCGGTGCGTCGCAGCTCCAGGTTAACCGGTTGCAGGACGACCTGCACAAGGCCCTGGCGCCGGCCGCCGATACGATGCGGACGGCAATCAAGGAACTGGGGCTGCTGGCCCTTGAACCGGAGCCGGATTCGGCGCGGGTCAATGCGGCCCTGGACCGGATTGCCTGGGCCCAGCGGGAGAATTCCAGGCTGTGGCGTGAATTCAGCCGGGCCGTGCTCCGGCTGATTCGTCCGGACCGGGTCGAGCTCATGCGCAACGAGACCAAGTCGTGGCGGGACCATGAGCTCGGGGCGGAGTCAAGTCGGGTCAGTGAGCCGCGGGAACCAAGATGAAACCGAAGTGGGCTGTGAACCTGCTGGTTTTGTCTTTGCTGGGGAACGTGGTCGTGCTTGGGTGGTACGGCTGGCACTTCTGGAGCGGCGCGTTGAAAAACCCGCGGTACAGCCCCTACCAATGGATCCCGGATTACGTGTGGCGGGGTGGCCGGGGAGTCGTGGTCCGGTCGTTTGAGCCGAAGATGCAGACGCTGTGGCAGCGCAAGAAACGCTGGATGTTGGAGTCGCGGTATCAGGACTTCCAGGAGCCGCCTGACACCGCGATGGACCGGATAGCGCTCGACAGCGAAGCCAGCATTGCCCGGCAGGCGTTCAAGCTGATCTACCAGTCGCGCCGTACCCTGCCGCAAAGCAGAGATATCGGGCCGCTCAAGCGGATAATGGAGAAACGCTGGCGCCAGCAGATGGGCCTCGACGACTGACCGGCCGCCCGCCCACCATCGCCAGGGATTTCCTGCCCAACCCCGCTCCGTACCTCGGCCACTCCTGACCGCCAAGGTCCAGCCTCAGAAGTCTGGATTGTCGTAACATCGGCGAATGCGGCTCACGGCCTCGCCGCGCCTGCCACCGAGGCCGGAATCCTGACGTGACGGGGCCGCCCGAAGCCCGCCCGGTCCTGACGGGCACATAGCTAAGCGTCTCGGCATTACCTGCGCCAAGGCTCTCCCCTGTCAGCCCCTGGAGCGCAGTGTCGCGTGTGACAACCACAGAAGCCTCGGTCGCTGACCACACCCCTCAACCTTCTGCGGCGGTAGCGACCATTCCTGATACCTTGCTGAATGACGCCGCGGCTGCGAAGCGAAGGCCAAGCCCCGAAGCGGCATCGCGATACCCGCTGGAAAGTACTCAACATAGCACTGAACCATTCACTTGGCATCTTGTCTAGTAAATGACTAGGCAAATCACTCGGTAAGTAGTTCGGCAAGTAACTCGGCGAGTCACTTACCCAGTCACCTGGCAAGTGACTTACCGCCTCACTCGGCAAGTCACTTGCCGACTCACTAGACGAGTCACTGGGCAAGTAACTGGGCATGTCACTTACCCTGTCAGTCGGTAAGTCACCAGGCGAGTCACTCGCCCAGTCACTCGGTAAGTGACTGGGGGAGTCACTGGGGGAGTGACTTACCGAGTGCTGCCGTGAGCCATGCGGCACACAAGTTATCGTCTTAAGCATCAATAAGTTATGCTTGCTCATGACTGTGCTTGATGAGACGAACTGCCTCCGGCATGCTGGTGCGGCTAACGACGTGAAGCGGATGGAGGAACCGCGTGACTGGCCTGAAGGAGAGAGTGGACCACTAGGAGGCAAAGTGCGACCTGAAACGAGTCGGGGAGACGCTTGGCGACCTGCGCGAGGACCTGGCCGTGCGCCAGGAAGCAACCATTCCCCGGGTGACCGCCATGGAAACCAAGGTCAAAGAGGTCATCAACGCCTGCGGGGTCTCGACGCAATGCCTTCCGATCCCGCCGTCTGAATCCTGCAACCTGCCAACTGGAAACTGGTAACTCGCGCCGTAGGCGCGTCAGGTCCTGGCCGAGATACGCAAGGACGTCTTCGACGTCGACGCACCGAAGTGGCCGCCACACTGGTTCCTGTCGTTCGGTCGCTGGTCGTCAACCGTAAGCCGCGGGCGGATGTCGTTGCATTGCACGCGCTGGATCGTTCACACGGCGCAACGGATTGAAGATGGGCGGACAGGACGAATTATCCCGTCCGTCCGTTGTTCGCGTCGGTCGGGCATGCGCGGGGAGGAAGAGGTGATGAGGTAGGCGGAGTCGCCGGCTGCCGCGTCTGGTATTAGAGGACGTCTACAAGCCGGATGCTCGCAAGACGCTACGGCACGGTGACGACTACCTGCCGTTGGCTGGTCCGGCCGGCAACGGTGACACGCACCAGGTATATACCCGCCGAAACCCGGTCCGCATGCCACACGGCTTCGACGACGGCGCGGCCGGGCTCCCTCGAGAACTTCGCGACGGCGCGGCCGGATACGTCGAGCACTTCGATGCCGACGCGCGAACCGACAGCCGCGGCGCACCGGATGGCGAAGTCATGCCCGATGCTGGGCCTGACGTCGAGTGACGGCTCGGCAACCCGCATCTTCCCGCCCTCGGCGACGCCGGTGGGCAGGAACCCGACGCGGGCGTAGTATGCTTGCACGAGGTCGGTCTGGCCAATCGCAGCAGTATCGTTGCCGACCTTCCAGGCACGGCGCGGGTCGACGCCATTGACACTGCGGTAGAAGTTAACGGTGCTGCCCGCGTCATCCCGCCACTGGATCTCGAAGATGAGATTCCTGGTGTTGTCGTACATGAACGAGCACGGGAAGTAATACCACGTGTCCGGCGTGCCGACCAGCAGGGTGTCGGCCTGGAACACGAGATCGGGCGTATTGCCGTCATAGTTGTTCGCGAACACGGTGTCGAGGCTTGTACGTGTGGTTTGGCACAAAGACACGCGGACATTGTAGAACTCGGCCGCCGGGTTGCCGGGCGAGCCGAGGCCGAATGCCACGATTTCGCCTGAGAATCCGAGTTCGTCATGCAGGTATAGAGCCTGGAACCGCATGGCATCGGTGCTGTGACCGCAGAATGGTATGATGTTCTCCGCGTCGGGCACGCCGCACACGACCCAGGTCGTGTCCGCGAGTGCGGGGACTGCCATCATGCAGGATACGAGTAATAGAGCACAAGGTGTCTTCAACAGTTCTCCTTTGGGATTGGCGCGGCGCGAGGCCAGGCCGAACCGCCCGGCCCATGATACCGCAGGCCGGGTGTCAGTCCATCTCGACGCGTCCAGCTCTTGCTTGCGGGACTTCCGGGGATTCGGGACGCCATAGGTCGTCACTGGGGCCTGCCGGCCCAGCCGGAGTGCGCGGCGTCGTGGTTGTAGGTCGGCCAGGCCGTGCCGGCCAGGCGCAGGTCGGAGCTCGAGACCCAGAACAGTCCGTCTTCGCAGGCGAGGTAGAGGTCTCCATTCGGCCCGATGACCGTCGAAGGGCAGTTGTCGCCTTCGGCTACGCGCGCGCGACGCTTCGCGTAGTCCAGTGAATCCCACATGGAGAACTGCCACTTTGCTGAGCCGTCGCTTGCACTCAGGCCGTACAAGTAGCCCTCCGCGTCGCCGACGATGATGGTGCTGTCCTGGGCGACGCAGGGCGTGTTTCCGCCGCTGATTTCGAGGGCCGTCTGCCATCGCTGCCCGCCATCGGAATCGAAGCTGGTGACGTTGCCGTACTTGTCGGTCACTATGACCTGGTCGTCGCCGGCGACCGCGGTGCAACTGGTCCAGAGCGCGTTCGTCGGGACTTTCCAAGCCACGGAGCCGTCCGGGTTGAAGCAGTAGAGGTACAGGTCCGGGCCCGCGACCAGAATCCGATTCCGGCTGTCAATCACGGGGGAGCCGACGCCCGAGCCATGCATGGTGTCTTTCCACAGCACCTTTCCGCCTGTGTCTATCGCCGTCAGGGTGGAGAAACGTTGTACGTCGTCGTAGCCGGCTGCGTATATCACCCCGTTACGGCCGAGCACCGGCCTGCAATCACTGCCGTTATCTCCCATCGACACGCTCCAGTCGACCGCCGCCGAATCGCCGTGGTCGCGCACGCGCTTCAGCACAGCGTCGGAGTCGAATGCCGCAACATAGACGGCGCCGTCCGGCCCGACCACGGGCGTGTAGCCACAATTCAGGGCAAGCGCCCATTTCCGTCTGCCGGTTGCGGCATCAAAGCCGACCAGTCCCCAGTTGTAGTCGGTCAGGTAGAGGCTTGAACCATCAGGGCTCAGTGAGGCCGCGAACCCGGTGCCGGTCGAGAGGGGTGCTCGCCACTTGGGCTGCCCGTCCAGACCGTAGCAATCCACTCCGTCGCAGGCCTCGCAGTAGAGGACGGGCGCTCCGGCAATCGCGCCGAGCGTTGGAGTCGCGTCATAGGAGCGGTCGTCGTCGAAGTTGGTCCAGAGAATCGCCATGGGGCTGATGCTCACTGTCACCGCTTCGACCGGACTGGATACCATGCAGCCTTTGTCTTTGAGCACAATACTGACTGTGTGAGAACCTACGACCGACCATTTGCATGAGTCGGTGATGACGCTGCCGCTCGGGACAAAGGCGGACCAGCCGGCCGCGGGCAGGTCACCCCAGAGGAACTTGACCGCGACGCTGTCTCCTTCCGGGTCCGAAACGCTCAGCGACAAGTGGTACCACCGGTCAACCGCCCAGTGCAACGGCCCGGCTACGATATCACCCAGTTCCGGCGGCCTTGAGGGCTTGAAGCGCAGCGACGGAGACCAACCTGATTCCGCACCCTTTTCGCTGCGGGCTTTGACACGGATGTAGCGGACGACCGAGCCCGCGAACTTGTGCGCGTTCCAGACCGTGTCGCCGCTCATGAAATAGTCGGTGGTTGTCGTGCTCCCGTCGCCCCTGTCGAAGACGTAGCAGACCTTGAGACCGCCTGGGTCGGTGCTGGTGGTGAAGAAGCTCAGCGAGTCGTCGGCCAGGTCCGCCCACGGCGTGACCGGAACCAACGGCTTTCGCGCGCATCCGAGCAGTTCGAGCGAGCCGATTAGGGCGAATGCTGTCAGAACAACGTACTTCATCACTGCCTCCTTTGTGACGAACGCGGGCTTCGCTAACTTGTAGCTCAAAGCGTGAGAGAAGTCAAGTTCGAAAAGGGCTTGACAGAATGCCCGTGCTGCCGCACAATATTACGGCGGCTGGCGCGACCAAGCGGCCGTCAGAAGCGAGGTCAGCGTGAGTTCACGACACGTGCTCGGCGCGGCGATGGCCGCGGCTATCCTCTTGTGTCTGAGCGGCTGCGATGAGTACTACTGGTACGGGCAGCCCTATCTCAGTATCTACATCACGTCGGGGACCGACCATGCAGGCCCGTGCGAACCCGCGAGTTTTGCGTTGACCAGCACCGCGTACGGCTGCAACCCTTCTTTCCGCTACTTGGTGCATTGGGGGGATTCGACGACGTCGATCAGCAGTGTGCAATCGGTCGGAGACACCTGCGTGATGAATCATGACTGGGACTATCCGGGGAACTACGAAGTCTGGGCCACTGCGCAGGTCGACAGCCACTCGACCTCAATCACCGTCCATCCATCGGCGTACCGGATGGTATCCGTTGTCAGCGCAAGCGCGCCGGTGATTGACTCGGCGCAGCTAGCGGCGCAGCGGCATCCGGTTGAGCTTCGGGTGTCCGCACACAGTCCGGTCGGAGATAGTCTCCGGTTGGCCGTGGCCTGGGGAGACGGCAAGGCCGAAACCACAGCTTTCCAGTCCAGCCCGAGTCAGTTCAGCGTCATGCATGCATACGCGATTGACAGCGAGGTGAAGGTGGTGTTCAGGGCCCTTAGTTGGTCGTGGGCCGGCTCTGCCGAGGAAACACTGACGGCAGTAGTGAGCTCAACCGGTGGTGTAGCGTGGTGCAGGAAGGGCCATTTCACCGGCTCGCCGGTCATCGTCGGCGACGTCGTCTATGTTGTGGGTCAGGACGGGCTATACGGCCTGCGTGATGCGTCAACGGTGTACTTTTGTCCGGGCGCATTCATCGGACAACCGTCGGTCTCTAGCTCAGCCCTGCACGGGTACGTCGGTTCGCAGGCCGGCCGTTTGTGCGCCTTCACCCAGGAGTTGACTCCGGTCTGGCAATACCCCGCTCAGGAATCCGCGCCCCTCGGGTACTGGGGTCCGGCCGCGATCAACGGGAATCTTCTGTACGTGCCGTGCTGGAATGACAGCGTCTACTGCCTGATTGACAGCGGGACATCGGTGACGCGCAAGGCGGCGTTCGCGGCCGCGCAAGTGGACGCGTGTGTGCTCGACGCTGCCGGGAGTGTCTATTTCGGCGCCGATTCCGGGTACCTGTACAAGCTCACGCCCGACCTGAATCTTGTCTGGCGCACGCAACTGCAGCCGAGCGGCAGGGTGTTCGCCCCGGTGCTCGGTGCCGACGGTACGATATACTGTGCCGCCGCTTTCGGCCACATGTTTGCCGTGGACGCGGCCGGCGGAGCCGTTAAGTGGTCGGCCCAGCTCAGCTATCAACCGTTTCGGCCGTTGGTGGGCGCGGATGGCTTGTATGTCGTCGACAGCAACAACCTGCTCTCCAAGCTCAGTCTGAACAGTGGCGCATTTGTGTGGACGAAAAATATCCCGTTCGCCGGCTACACGCCGGTTCTTGCGTCCGGTGGATACTTGTACATCCGCACAAATGTTGACCGGCTCTATTGCCTGACCCAACTGGACGGTGATTCGGTCTGGGTCTGCAACTGCGCCGACTACCTGCCGCCCGGCCGCGCCGGAACCTCCGATGACATATCGAGCCCCACGGTAGATGCCGAAGGGAATGTCTACTTTGTGGGCCCGGATGCTATCTACAAAGTCACCGCCAACTCGCCGCTGGACGCGACCGCTCCGTGGCCCAAGTGGCAGCACGACCTGTACAACTCGGGAAACGCGGGCGGGGGAAGATAGCCGAGCATGAAGTCGCGGCTCGTCGCATTCGCCATCTCTGCCGCGGTCGCTGTGTTCCTTATCGGCGGAGGTTGCAGCCGCAAGCTGTACCCGCCGGAGTTCCTCTCCCTGCCTGACTCGGTCTATGCCGGCGAACCCGCCCTGGTGCGAGTGTTCGCAAACGGCAGCGGGTACGACTCGGTTCGCTATGTAGTGAACTGGGACGACGGCGCCACCGACACGACCGGACCAGTCGCTTTGGGCGAAGCGGCCACCGCCTCGCACGTCTGGACCGCTGCACCGGACACACGCTACGTCAGGGCGGCGGTGTTTCCGGTCCAGGACCCGAAGACAATCACATGGGCCGAGCAGGAACGGGTTCTCGTCGTGGCGGGCGGTTCGCGCGCGCCGGTGATAGATTCTGTCCGAGCGCCGTCGCTCATCATGAGGGGAGTCGCGACTGACTTTCTTATCAGTGCCCATGACCCGGACGGCGACAGCATCCGAATACACATCGACTGGGGTGACGGCAGGGATACGACTTCGGAATTGCTCGGCGCCCCCCACTATGATGGCTTCTATCCCACGCACGCATTTGCTCAGGCCGAAACCGCGAAGGTGGTCATCACCGCGCAGGATCGGAAAGGTGCTGTGTCCTTGCCGGATACTGCGGTCGTCCGTGTCGACACCACCGGCGGCGTCCTCTGGTCCTATTGGGCGCCTTGGGTATCGCCACTGGTGGTGAACGACGGGGTCGAGGACTGCATCTACTATTTCGAAGAGGACTTTGGGGAAGGCGATTTCCACGCCCTCACGGTGGAGGGCAGTCTCAAATACGCGCCCAGCGGGTCATTTCCATCCGCCGGCGTGGCCTATTGCGCTGCGACGCAACATATCGTTGGCGGCGGCCTGGGTTTGTGGGCCATGGACCGGCAACTGCACGTCGTGTGGAGCTGTGAGACCCCTGAGTCCTCCGGTTGGAGCGACCCTGCGGTCAGCGGCGACAGGATATACCTCGGCAACGACGACACTCTTTACTGCTTCATCGACAGCGTTGACCACGGGGTACGTGCGGCAGCATTGGTTGCGCAGGGCGTCATCGTTGGTGCGCCTGTTGTTGACGCCTACGACGCGGTCTACTTCGGCACCGACTCGGGGTTCCTGTACAAGGTCGGTCCGGGACTGGACACCATCTGGCGTTCGCGCCTGACAAGCGGAGACGAGGTGTATAGCCCCATCATCAGCCCCAGCGGCATCGTCTACTGCGCGTCCAGTTCTCAACGTGTGTACGCAGTGGACGCAGCGACCGGAGCCACGGTCTGGACTGCGACCCTGGTCGGCGTGCCGAGCCAACTTGCGCTGGGCCAGACACTCCTCTTCACCGGGACCGACAAGGGCAGAGAGTATGCTCTGAATCCCGCGGACGGCGCCATCTGCTGGGAGAAAACGCTGAGCTCCGGCAGCGCGGCATCGGCTCCGATCCGCAAAGCCCCCGTGGTCGCGGCCAACGGCACCATGTACACCCAGAACGACAGCGACGTAGTGTTCAAGGTGAACCAGGCCGACGGCGCCGTCATTTGGCAGTGCGACTGCCCGAGTTACTTGCCGGCCTACCACGTCGATGCCGCCGGGCGTTACCGCCGGATGGCTCAATCGCAAGACCCACCGAGCCCGACGATTCTCCCTAATGGCAACATCATCGTCGCTGGCCTCGCACTGTATTGCGTCGCGGGCGACCCCGCCGGTCCGCTCGACCCGCTCGCGCCCTGGCCCAAGTGGCAGCACGACCTCTACAACACCGGTTGCGTGAGTGGAGGAAGATAGCCGGAAGACGCATTGGCCAGTGTTTGAAAGCCGCCACGATGCGGCTATTCTCTTGTTATGACTGACAAGCCAATCGCCGTCGCGCTGCTATCGGGCGGGCTGGATTCGACACTCGCCGCCAAGGTCGTTATGGAGCAGGGCGTCACGGTCATCGGGGTGAACTTCGCCGGCGCGTACTGTCCACGACCGAGGGTCGGCAGGAGCAATGCCGAGAAGGCAGCCGAGCAACTGGGCATCGAGCTCGTGACCCTGCCGATTGGGGCGGATTTCATCGCGATGGTCAAGCACCCGAAGCACGGCCGGGGCAAGAACATGAATCCCTGCATCGACTGCCATACCTTGATGATTCGAAGAGCGTGGGCATACGGACAAACACGGGGCTCGGGTCTTGTCGTCACCGGCGAAGTACTGGGCCAGCGACCGATGTCGCAGAACCGCCAGTCGCTAGGGGTCGTGGCGAAGGACTCCGGGGTCGGCGACAGGTTGCTCCGGCCGCTGTCCGCTAAGCTGCTCGACCCGACCGAGCCGGAACGTAGGGGGCTGGTTGAACGCGAGCGATTGCTCGACATCGAGGGCCGGAGCCGAAAGCGACAGATGGAACTTGCCGAGCGCCACGGTATCAGGGAGTACCCGAGCCCGGCTGGAGGATGCTTGCTGACCGAGAAGGTCTTCTCGAAGCGATTGGCGGAGGCGTTTGACCATGGCGAGGACTCGCTTGAGATTGTTGAACTGCTTTCGCTGGGCCGGCACTTCCGGTTGCCCTCCAATGCGCGGCTGGTGGTAGGCCGCGACGAGGCGGAGAACGACGAACTGCTGAGACGCAAGCCGGCGGGTGCGGTGGTAGTCGACGCGAGCGACTTGCCGGGCCCCCTCGGATTGGTGCTTCCGCCTTCGTGTCTTAGTGCCTTGGTGGTTGATTCAGACCGGATGCTGGCCGCGAGGATTTGCGCCAGATACAGCGACAGACGCAAGCAGAAGCTCGTACGGGTCATAGTCGCCGGCGAGGCGGCAGACGTCGAACCCGCGAGCGAAGAGGAGTCAGCCCGCCTCCTGATTGCATGAATAGGACCAGCCAATAAATGGGGACGCTACCCGTTTTATCTTGACTTCGGCGTGGGTGGCGCTATCGTCGTGCGTGCCACGCATGGCGCGAGTCGTAGTCCCGGGCGTCCCACACCACATCACCCAGCGCGGCAATCGTCGCGATAGCGTCTTCTTCGTCCGGTCTGACTATCGTAGATACCTGCGTCTGCTTGGGGACTACGCTGCCGAGTGTGGACTCGACATCCTCGCCTACTGTTTGATGCCCAACCATGTGCATTTGGTCGCAGTGCCGGCCGAGGCCCGTTCGCTTGCCGCCGTGTTCAAGCCCGTACATCTTCGGTATGCCCAGCATGTCAATCGCTCGCAAGAATACGGTGGTCGGGTCTGGCAGGGTCGCTTCTACTCTTGTCCTCTCGACGCCGAGCACACCGCAGCGGCGATTCGCTATGTCGAGTGCAATCCCGTGCGCGCCGGTCTTGAACCTCGCGCTGCGAACTATGAGTGGAGCAGCGCAGCCGCCCACTCGGGATTGCGGCGCGACCGTCTGCTGGCGACGGATATCGACAAGTGGATCTCCGTTGGCAACTGGTCGGATTGGCTGGCGGAGGCGGAACCGGAAGACCTTGTTGGGCGCCTGCGCCTGTACACTCGCACCGGACGTCCCTTGGGTGTCGATGCATTCGTCCAGGGACTCGAGACGCAAAGTGGCCGCAGACTGCACGCGCTACCCCGCGGCCGGCCTGCCGGCCGGCAGGAAAATGGGTAGCGTCCCCATTTATGGTGCTTGACTTGAATGTGGTCGCTTCTATAGTCTAGCCCGACGTGAGAATCAAAGAGCTTCAGCTCATCGGGTTCAAGTCCTTCATGGACAAAGCTACGCTGCGGTTCTCCCCCGGCCTGAACGCCGTCGTCGGGCCGAACGGCTGCGGCAAGACCAACGTGCTGGATGCACTCCGTTGGGTCTTGGGCGAGCAATCGTTTACGCTGCTGCGTTGCGCGAAGAATGAGGATCTCATTTTCGGCGGCACAGCAGCGGTGGCACCGGTGAACTATGCCGAGGTCAGGCTGGTGCTGGACGACGTCGCGCCGAGCGAAGGCCAACCGGCCGCCGAAGTCGAGATCCGGCGCCGCTATTTCCGCTCGGGCGAGAGTGAGTACTACCTGAACAAGCAGCCCTGCCGCCTGCGCGACATTCAGGAGGTGTTCTTCTCGTCAGGCGCCGGCACCAAGGCTTACTCGATCTTCGACCTGCGCCAGATGCGCGAGATCATCTCGGGCAACATCCGGAAGATGTTCGAAGAGGCGGCCTCGCTCGCCAAGTACCAGGATGCCAAGGCCGACTGCCTGCGTAAGCTGGAACTGACCAACAGCGACCTGCTGCGTCTCGATGACATCATCGCCGAGCGCGAACGGTACGTGCGCAGCCTGCAGCGGCAGGCGGGCCGGCTCCGGGCATTTGACAAGCTGAAAACCGAGGAGAAGGGGCTGCGCCTGGTTGAACTCAAGGCCGACTTTGAGGCCATGCAGCGTGACCTGCGGCAAGCGCAAGTTGACACCGAGTCGATGGAGCAGGCTGAGGCGACGCGAGTGGCCGACATCCGACGGCTCGAAGAAGAACTGAAGACACAACGTGGCCGCGTGCGGGACCTGCAAGTGCTGAAGGATGAGTTGGGGGCGAAGGTGCAGGCCCAGCGGCAGGTGGTCTCCGACCTGGAAGGACGGAACCTGCTTGCGCGGCAGCGAATTGAACTGCTCACCGGCGCTACGGCACAGGGCGAGACCGAGCGCGCCGCCCTGGGGGAAAACGTCCGGCAGATGGAACAGACGTTCGAGCAGACCTTGGGAAAGCTGGCCGCGGTCAATGAGCGGCAGGCTCAGTCGCAGGACAAGCTCGAGCACCAGCGGGCCGCAGTCCAGAGAATCGAAGAACAGCTCTACGGACTCCGCAGCCACGAGGCCGAACTTCGGCGGCAGGCGCAGGACCGGCTCGAACAGGGGCAGAGCAGCCGGCAGGAACTGGTCCGGCTCGACGCGGCACTCGAGAACCAGCGCGAGACCAACGCGCGGCTCAACGCCGAGGCGGACGGCGTGAAGGCGCGTCTGGCACGCAACCAGGAGGAGGTCGCAGCCACGCGTCAGAAGACGGCCGAGGCGGAAGCCGCAATCGAGGCGGGCCGCAAGCGGCTTGAGGCGCTGCGCACGGAATTGGTCCGCACCCGCGACGAACGAAACCGGTTGCGCGACCGGGCCGCGAAGCTGCGCGAAGAAAAGGCCGGGCTTGAGACCGGGCTCGCCCTGCTGCGGGCCGCGATTGCGAGCGCACAGGCTGAGACCAGCCGCGCCGCGCTGGCCGAAGGGCTGCGCGGAGAGGCGAGCGCCTTCCTTGACGTCGCACCCGGCTGGGAGCGGGCGTGCGAGGCAGCGTTTTACTCCATTGTCGACTTCCTCGTGGTCGACGCCGGCGCGGAGAAACTGGCCGCGACGGCCGGAATGCGGTCCGACCTCCGTTTCGGCTTCCTCACGTCGTCGGTGACCGATGCCCAGAATCAGCCCGCTACGCCGGCCGGCGATGCCGTCATCCACCCGCTGTCGGCATTCGTCAAGGTCAAGCCGGGGGCACCGGCCGCCTTGCGGCGCCTGGTAGAAACATGCCTGGTGGCCGAAAGCGTTTCGGAGCTGGACCGGCTACCGACGCAGTTCCCGGGTTGGTCGGTCGTCACCCGCGACGGCATGTGCCGGTTCCCGGACGGGCGCCTGGTGATCGAGGGGCACGAGAGCGGACGGCTCAGCGCCGGCCGGGCCATTCGCGACAAGAGCGAACGTCTGGCTGCGGTCGATGCCGAGCTGGAACAGACGGCGGCGGGCGAGATCGCGCTCGCGCTGGGCCGGGAGGAATTGGAGAAAGAGATCGGGCAGGTCGAGTTTGAAATCGGCGAGACCGGACGTAAGAAGGCCTCGCTCGACGCCGCGTTCGAGCTGACTGCCGCGAGCGGCGACGAATTGGGACGGGACGTGGAGCGGCTGCGGGCCGCACAGCAGGCCACCGCGACCCAGATGCGCACTCTGGAGGAGCGACGGGCGACACTGGCCGGAGCGGCCGGGGAGCTCGACGCTCAGACCCAGTCAGGCGTGGCCGCGCTCCAGCGGATCGAGACCGAGACCCGGGACCTTGAGCAGCAGGTCAAGGCCGGGCTGGAGCTTTCGTCGCAGGCCCTCGCCGAGCTATCGGAGGCGCGCCAGATCGGGTCGCGGCTTGAGGCCGAGAATGCTTTTGCCAAGCGCCAGATCGACGATGGCCGGCGCAGACTGCAGGAATACGTTACTGCCGCAGAGCGGAATCGCGAGGAAACGAAAGTCCTGGAGACGGGAATCGCCGAACGCGCGACGGAGATCGAGCAAGCGCGCGCGGTGCTGTCTGGCCTTGAGGATGAGTTCGGGAAGCTGCAGATTGCCGAACTGGCCCGCGCCGAGGAGACGCTGGAATCGAACTTGACCGAGCTGCGCCAGGCGCAAGAGCGGAACCGTAATGTCATGATGGAACAAAGGATGAAGCTGTACGAGCTGAACCAGCGGTTCGCCACCATTGCTGAGGAGGCCCGGTCGAGCTATGGGACCGACATCGCCACCTTCCAACCCGACGCGACCGAAGGTGCCGAGGAACGGCTCGCTCAGGTCCGGCAGCGGATCGAGGCGCTCGGCCAGGTGAACCCGCTGGCGGCCCAGGAGTACGCTCAGGAGAAGTCGGATCTGGCAAAACTCGCGACCCAGCGCGAGGACGTGGCCGCGGCCAAGACGAACCTCGAAAGCGCTCTGACCGAGATTGACCGCCACGCGCAGGAGCAGTTCGCCGCAACCTACGGCGAGGTGCGAGGACACTTCCGTAACATCTTCCAGGCGCTGTTCCTCGAAGGCGAGGCAGACCTCGTCATGACCAACGACGCAAACCCGCTCGAATCAGAAATCGGCATCATCGCCAAGCCGCGGGGCAAGAACCCGAAGCGACTTGAGCAACTCTCCGACGGAGAAAAGGCGCTGCTTGCGGTATCGCTCCTGTTCGCGTTCTACCGAGTGAAACCGGCGCCGTTCTGCTTCCTGGACGAGATTGACGCGCCGCTCGACGACGCCAACGTCGGACGATTCGCCGACTACCTCAAGAGCATAGCCGATAGGACGCAGGTGGTCATCATCACTCACAACCGGCTGACCGTGGAGCGCGCCGACGTCGTGTTCGGTGTGACCGCGGAGCAGCCCGGTATCTCAACGCTCGTGTCAGTCAGTCTGGCCGAGTACCGCAAGCAGGCACAGACGGTCACCGCCAGCTAGCCCGTGAATCCGTTCGCCCGAATCGGTGTCGGCCTGAAGCGTCTTGCGGGCAGTCTGGCCAAGACCCGCCACGTTTTTCAGCGGCTGCTGACGGCGGCCAACACCGAGGAGTTGGAGGAAGCACTGCTGGCGGCCGACGTGGGCGTCAAAGCGACCGATATCCTTGTGGAGAAAGTGAAGCTGGCGGCCGGCGACCGGCGCGAGGTTCTTGAGACCGAGATCGCCAGACTGCTGAGCCCGAAGTCGAGCGTCGAGAAGGACGGACCCGCTACGCCTCCGAAGGTAGTGATGATTGTCGGTGTGAACGGATCCGGCAAGACCACCTCCGTCGGCAAACTGTGCCACCTTTTCGCCGAACAGGGGCAGCGAGTGGTCGTCGCTGCCGCAGACACCTATCGCGATGCTGCGGCCGAGCAGCTAGGTATATGGGCAGACCGAGCCGGAGTCGAGATCGTCTCGTCCCTGCAAGGGCAGGACGCGGCGGCGGTAGCGTTCGACACAATCCAGAAGGCGGTGCAGAAGAAGATCGACGTCGTGCTGGTCGACACGGCGGGTCGGCTCCACACCCGCAAGGACCTGATGGACGAGGCGGTCAAGATCAAAAGGGTCTGTGCCAAGGTGAAGCCCGGAGCCCCGGACGAAATCTGGCTGGTGCTCGACGCAACCGTGGGCCAGAACGGCCTGCGTCAGGCCGCAGCTTTCAACGAGCAGCTCGGGCTAACCGGCCTTGTCGTTACCAAGCTCGACGGCACGGCCAAGGGCGGCGTGCTGATACCGATTGTGATGGAGCTGGGCTTGCCCGTGCGATTCATCGGCACCGGGGAGGGGATCGACGACATGCAACCGTTCGACCCGAATGCCTACGCCACAGCGCTTTTCGAGGACTGAGCAGATAGCTGGAAGTCCGCAACCCCGACTCCGGGGCGGCGCCTGCCTACGGGGAGTTAGTCCCTTGCTGCTTGTTCTCGGCGGCTCCCTCCGCGTGCGGCCTTAGCGCGTTATCCAGCTCGACCGCTGCCTCCAAGGCCAGGACTGCCCGCTGGGCCGCGTCACGGACCTCGTTCGGCTCCTTTCCCATCGGCCAGTGCCGGGCCATCCTCCGCAGCCTCGGCAGCAAGCCGGTCACGCGCAGAGCTGCCAGACCGTCAATCGCAGCACACCGAATATCAGCTTCCGGCGCGTCCAGCGCCGGCTCCATGAATGGAATCGCGGCCGGGTTGCCGATGCGGCCGAGAGCACGCAGGGCATTGATCCGAACTAGGTCGTATTCGTCGCCGAGTAAGTTCAGGAGCGGCATGGTGCCCGCGAAGTCCCGTAGGCTGCCCAGGGACTCGGCTGACGTCGCTCTGACCACCGGGTCTCGGTCTCTAAGGGCTCCGATCAGAGCCGGCACCGCCTGGATTTCGCCGACCTCGCCGAGCGCGTGAGCCGACTCGATCCGCACGGAAGCGACGCCGTCAGAGAGACCCCGGATCAGCCGGTCACAAGCACCCTTGTGCCGTAACCTGCCTAGCACGTCGATTGCCTGCACGCGGACGTCGGCCGATTCGTGATTGAGCAGTGCGAAGACCGGCTCGACCGCCAGGTCGCCAAGCGTTTCCAGTCCGTCGACGGCCGTGGCCGCGACCCTGTTGTCCTGGTCCTCGAGCAGGCGGGCCAGAGTCACGGCCGACCGGGTATGCCGGATGCGGCCAAGCGCGTGCGCTACCGAAAGCCGAACCCGGGTATCCGCGTCGGCCAGCGCGCCGATCAGCGAGTCGAGTGCAGCCGCGTCGCCGAGCACGCCCAGCAGTTCGGCGGCCGCGGTGCGGACGGTCGGCTCCTCGCTGGCGAGCAGCCCGGTCAGGGGCAGGACCGATGTCTTGCCCTGGTCAAGTAACTTCCCGAATGCGCGGATGCGTTCGCTGAGGTCATCGCCCGTCAACGCCTGAATCAGTGGGGTGACCGCCCCGGCACTGACACGGCGCAGCGCGGTCGTCGCCGCATGGCGGACGTTTGCATCCGGGTCCTCCGCGCATACGCGGGACAGGATGTCAATCGGCTTGTCACTATCGATGCGGCCGAGCGCCTCCGCCACAGTGGCCCTGACCGCAGGGTTCTCGTCGGCAAACTCGTCAAGCAGGGCGTCTACGGCAGCCGGGCTCTTGACTTCACCGAGGGCCCGGGCAGCGGTAATCCGGACTTCATCAACCAAGTCGCGCAGCAGTTCTAGGAGTGGCGCCACGGCGTGTTCGGTGCCGATTCGACCCAGAGCGTCGGCGATCGCGGCACGTGTGGCGGGTTCCGGGTCAGCGAGATGTGCGACCAGGAAGTTGAGCCCGCGTTCGGTGCGCATCCGCCCGAGCAATTTCGGCACGAATGGGTCGACCGGCGCTTGCCACGTTTCAAGATACCGCGTCAGCGGTTCGACCGCGTCGGCGCCGAGAGCCACGAGGACGTCGCCGACCAGTGTCCGGACGGAGTCGTCAGGATCCCGGAGCATTAGCACCAGCACCCCGGCGGCTTGGCCCCCGCCCGTTCGACCGAGCGTTTCTACGGCCCGACGTCGCGCGGCCGGGTCCGGGTCCTGCAGTCCGGAGATGATCTCTCTCAGCTGCAGGCAGACCTCCGCTTACGACCACGCCGGGCGGCAGGCGGGCGCACCGACGCGGCCAGCCATTCAAGGTAGCGGCGGCTGCCGGCGACAATCGGCAGCGCGACTACCTCCGGCGTGTCGTATGAATGCAGGGCGTCGATGGCGGCGGCCAGCGCGCGGAAGCGAGTCCGGGTGGTCTTCATGAGACAGAGCCACTCTTGGGCGACCTCAAGCTTCCCCTGCCAGCGGTAGGTGCTCTCAATCGGTCCGACAATCTGTACGCAGGCGGCCAGTCGACGGTCCACCAACGCCTCGGCCATACTGCGGGCAGCCGCTCGGCTGGAGGTCGTGGTTGCTACCTGAACGAACTTCTCCACCCTGCAAGTGTCCGCAAAGCCGTGCATGAGTCAAGCAGAACAACGTGCGCTCGGCACGCTGGAGTACTCGCGCTCAGGGTGCGTACATGGTAGTGTGAAGTGGTCAGGCCGTTCCCGGCACATCGAAGGCGATGCCCGATATCGGTTCATTCGCGGGCGCATCGAGGACCCGGCCAAGGTGAAAGAAGCAATGACCGGGGCCGAAGCCGTCGTCCACTTCGCGGCCGAGAGCCACGTTGACCGGTCAATCGCCGACGCCGCGCCGTTCATTGCCACCAACGTCCTCGGCACGCAGGTCCTGCTCGACGTTGCGCGCCAGGTCGGGGTCGGGCGGTTCGTCCACGTATCGACCGACGAAGTCTACGGCGCGCTCGGCAAGGAAGGCGTGTTCACGGAGGCGACGCCGCTGCGGCCGCGCTCGCCCTACGCCGCGTCCAAAGCTGCGGGCGACCTCCTCGCGCAGACCTGGTGGGAAACCCATAAACTGCCCGTCATCGTTGTCCGGCCGTCCAACAACTACGGCCCGTACCAGTTCCCGGAGAAGTTCATGCCGGTGATGGTCACTAACCTCGTCGAAGGCCGCAAAGTACCGGTTTACGGCCGGGGAGAGAACGTCCGTGACTGGCTGCACGTCGACGACTGCTGCCGGGGAATCGCGCTCGTGCTCGAACGAGGCCGGCCGGGCGAAGCCTACAACATCGGCGGC
>DATJQV010000079.1 GCA_035505375.1 bacterium
ATCTTACCGCCGCAGTGATGAACCTGAAGTGCCTGGCGGCACTTCTCCTCGTGCTCCTGATGTGGCTCCTCCGAGGCCGACAACAAGCCAGCTGGAGCCAGTGTCAGCCACGATCTAATGCGGGTTTCTCAACAGCCCCACAGGCACCGTATTTCGGGAAGCCTCGGGAAATCAAACTGACCTACAGCTAACAGCTAACAGCAACGTAATTCAAGATTGTGGATTTCCGACTTTAGGCCTGCCGAGTCCAACCCATTCCAGATTCAGGATTGTAGAGTGACAACAGAGGACTTCGGCTGAGGCTAAGGTTAAGGTTGAGGGCAAGGCCAAGGTTGAGGCAAGTGCTGAGGTTGAGGGGTTGGGATACGATTCTCGTGCGACATCTGCGGGCAGGGCTGGATCGGGCGCAACCGCCGCGGTCGGTGACCTCTGCCCGTCTGTTCTTGCCCGCGCTACCTTGACATATGGGTCAGAATCAATATATTCAGTCCACAGTGCGATGCTCCATGACAACCGGGCGATTAGCTCAGCTTTGGTTAGAGCGCTTGCTTGACATGCAAGAGGTCACCTGTTCAAGTCAGGTATCGCCCATCCCACGGGGTGTGACGGCCACCGGCCTCACACCTCGCTTCTTTTCTACGTGGCAGCGATGAAAGAGTCATTCCGACTACTATGGCACCTGCAGCAGCTCGACACGGAGCTGCGTACCCTGACCGAGAAGCTCAACCAGATCCCTTCCCGGGTTGAAGACCTCAAGAAGGCGGCGGCAACGGTGAAGTCGGAGCTGGATCAGGCGAAAGTGGACATAGTCGAGCATAAGAAGCAGTACAAGCTCGGCGAGGTCGAGCTGAAGGGCACCGAGGAAAAGGCTGCCGGCTACTCGGTGCAGCTCTATTCGGCCAAGACCAATGAGCAGTACAAGGCTTTTCTGAAGGAAATCGAGGCCCAGAAGAAGCTGAAGAATGGTATCGAGGACCGGATGATTCTGCTCATGGAGGAGACCGAGGCCCTGGACCGCAAGGTAAGGGAGAACGAGAAGAAGAGCGCCGAGTTGGATATCGAGACGGCGCGCAAGATCGAGATGCTGGACAGTGAGAAGAAGGAGATCGAGGCCGCCATTGCCACCCGCAAGGAGCAGCGGGAGACCACCGTCGCCGAAATCCCGGCCGAGCTGCTGAAGCGATATGAGCGCGTCCGCGCCAGCAAAGGTGGAATCGCCGTCGCCACGGTCCGGAAGGAGCGTTGCAGCGGCTGCATGAGCCCGATTCCCGCTCAACGGATACTGGAAGTCGAACGGCAGGACCACCTCTACCTTTGCGAAGCCTGCGGCCGGATTCTGATCGTCGAGCAGGAATAGCCGGTATCCAACCGGCCGGGTTCCTCGTGCAAATTGACGGGTCTTCGCTGGGCAACCCCGGCCCGGCCGGAATCGGGGTACGCATCGTCGGACCGGATGGTTGCGTAGTCAAGGAAATAAGCCGCTACATCGGCACCCGCACCAACAATCAGGCCGAATACGAAGGCTTGCTCTGTGCCCTGTCGGAAAGCTCCGGGCTCGGCCCCGGGCGAGTCGTGATAAGGACCGATTCCGAGCTCCTGTACTATCAGATGGCGGGCAGGTACAAGGTGAAGAATCCGGAGTTGAAGGTACTGCACGCCAAGGCCTGCGAACTGAAACTGGAGATGCCCAACGTCGCCATCGAGCTGGTCCGTCGGGAACAGAACAAGGAGACCGACAAGCTCGCCAAGGCTGCGGCGCGGGCCGCAGACAACCGGCCGCAGGACCGACATTGAGTTAGCCACAGAGTACACCGAGAAGGCAGAGTGGGTGAAGACGTTGTCCTGATTCCGAAGCCTCGGTGGATTCTGCGCGTTCCGCGATCAAGAATCGGATTCAGGGACCGACCGCGACATGCCCAGGAATAGGGAACGCCGGGCCGCCATTACCTGGCTGATGCCGCTGGGGACTCTTATCCAGTTCATGCTTCCGCGCTGGTTCATGGTCAGGGTCGCGCAGGTGGCCGGTACGATAGTCTATCTTTCCAACCGACGCGGACGCGAGAAGTTCATGGACAATTGCCGGCACGTGATGGGCGCGGAGACGCCGGAATCGGAGCTGAGCGCCGTCGCGCGCAGGCTGTTCATCCACCTCGTCACCAACTACCTGGACCTGCTCAGTGTGCCGGCGATCAAACGTCGCGTCACCAGCCTCGTCGAATTCGACTCGCAGGGAGTGGACCGGATGATGGCCGAAGGACGCGGCATTGTTGTCGTGACCGGGCACATAGGAAACCACGACCTCGCCGGCGTCTACATGGCCGCCAAGGGTTACCCGATGTCGGCGGTCTACGAGCCGGTCCCGGGCGGCTGGGCCGATACGTTCAACCGTTACCGGGGAGCGACGGCGATGGAGACGATATCGGTTTCCGACCGGCGGGCCATGGCTCGGGCTCTGCTTCGGCACCGTTTGCTGGCGCTCGTGTCTGACCGCGACATCACCGGCAACGGCACGCTCTGTCCCGCGTTTGACTCCTATCGTTACTACCCCAAAGGTGCGGCCGCGTACGCGCTTCGCCTGAAGATACCGATACTGGTCGCCGCCTGCCTGTTCCAGCACAAGCCCGGGCGGCCACCCTATTACATGTACTACCGGCGGATCCGGTTCACACCCACGGGAGACATGAACGCGGACGTGCCCGTATTCACCGCGGAGATAGCCGCCGCGCTTAACGACATCATCCGGGAGCACCCGGACCAATGGCTCGTGTTCAACGGGGCCTGGCAGCCCAAACCATGAAGGTTAAGATACGGCGACTCGGCGACGTCCCTCTCCCCTGCCGTCAGACACCGGGTTCGTCCGGATTCGACCTCTGTGCGACAGAGGACATGACAGTGGCGGCACACGGTTTCGCAACCGTCGGCACGGGCATAGCCATCGAACTGCGGGACCGGACCGAAGCCCAGGTGCGGCCGAGGTCCGGGCTGGCTGCCAAGCACGGCATTGGCATCCTCAACAGCCCGGGTACAATTGATGCAGACTACCGTGGAGAAATAAAGGTCGTGCTCTTCAATACGTCCGACCGGGACTACCAGGTTCGTCGCGGGGATCGTATTGCCCAACTCGTCTTCAGCACCGTGACGGAAGTCGAACTCGTTGAGGCGAACGAACTCTCTGAGACTGGTCGTGGTACCGGCGGCTTTGGACACACGGGCGCATGACATTGCAGATTCGAGATTCTGGATTGCAGATTGACGTGGGACCAAGGACATGGTAGTGGGACCCGCGGACAAAGCCCTGCGCATCTGCCTCGTCTCGGCCGCCTACCGGCCCTATCCCTCCGGTGTCAGCGAACACGTTCACCATCTCGCCGAGGGTCTGCGCGAACTCGGTCAGGACATCAGCATCCTGACTACAGCCTATCCCGGATTCGAAGGAAGCACCTCGTCTTTGCCCGTCACACGCTTCGGCCGCGCCCTGTTCCTCCCCATGAACCGCTCCTACGCAACCCTGCCGGTCGGTTCCAAGCTGTCCGGCCAGGTCAAGCGTTTTCTCCGCGACACCGACTTCGACATCGTCCACTGCCACGGAATGTTCTGGCCCGAAATATCCTACTGGGCCATCCGGCACAGCCGCGCGGTGAACGTCGTGACCTTCGTGACCGCCGGCTTCAGAATCCACACTGCCGGGGCAGGTGCTTTCCGTTTCCTGTTCCGACGCCAGTTGGCGAGAATCAACGGTCGCATCGCCATATCCCGTCGGGCACGTGAAGCAATCGAACCCTACGTGCCCGGCGACTTCCGAATCGTGCCCTCCGGCATCGACCTCGGCCGCTTCCGCGCCGGCTTGTCGCCTCGACCCGAACGCAAGCCGGGCGAGCGCCGCATTCTCTTCCTCGGTCGCCTTGACGAACGCAAGGGCCTCGAGGTCCTGCTGCGAGCGTTACCCGCGGTCCGGGGAGCGATACCCAATGTGAGACTGACGGTCGTCGGCAGTGGCCCGATGGAAACGCGGGCCCGCCAAACCGCAGCCGAGTTGAGCATCGCCGACGCCGTCGATTTCCTCGGATCGGCACCACCAGAGGAACTACCGCACCTGTACGCGGGTTGCGACGTCTACTGCGCTCCAGGTCTGGGTGGCGAAACCCTCGGCATCGTGCTGCTTGAAGCCATGGCCAGCGGCGCACCGGTCGTGGCCTCACGGATCCCCGGCTACGATGAAACGATTCGGGATGGTGTGGACGGTGTCCTTGTCCCGCCGGCTGAACCTGACGCCCTGTCTGCGGCGCTGGTCAACGTCCTGACCGACGATTCGCGGCGGCGGTTCCTGGCTGCTGCGGGGCTGGAACGTGCGCAGGGCTACGCATGGCCCAAGATAGCTGCGCGGACACTTGAGCTGTACCGCGAACTGCTCAGGGCGCGTGCGATTCATCCCTAGCCGGCAGCCAGCAGTTCCGCCAGTTTCCTGAACTCCCCGCCGGGTATGGTCTCTGCCCTTGCGCTCGGTTGGATTCCCGCCTTCTTCAGGGATGCGCTTACAGCTTCTCGCTCAAGACCGAGCACTGCCATGAGGTTGTTCGCGATCGTCTTCCGACGCTGTGCAAAGCAGGCCCGGACCACGCGCCCGAACAGAACCTCGTCCGTCACCGGATAGAGCGGCTGCTCCCGCCGGGCGAGGCGGAACGAGGTCGATACCACATCCGGCCTCGGCTTGAAGCTCTCCGGGGCGATATTGAACAACCGCTCCCTGGTCGTGAGGCGGTCAAAGAAGACCGAAAGCGCGCCATAGACCTTGGTACCGGGAACTGCTACAACCCGGTAGGCGAACTCACGCTGGGTAGTCAGCACCGCGACATCCCACGTGCGGAGAGATTCCAGCAGTTTGAACAGGATCTGCGACGAGATGTTGTAGGGCAGGTTGCCAATTATCTTCAGATGCTCGAAGCGTGCGAGGTCGAAGTCCAGGAAGTCGGCTTGGACCACTTCCAGGTTTCCGCATCCGTCCAGTTCGGACCGCAGCCCTTCTGCCAGTCGTCCGTCAATCTCGACCGCGATGACTCTGCCAACTGACGCAACCAGCCGCCGAGTCAGTATCCCCTTACCCGGTCCGACCTCGAGCACCGTATCGCTCCGGCTCGGACCCAGCGCTTTCACCAGCGCGTCGGCGACCGGTTCATACGTCAGAAACGACTGCCCGAGCCCACGGCGGGGATAAAGATGCTTCAGAGGGAAAAGAGGGTTGGGAGGTTCAGAGGTTCGCGGGTTCCGGTTCGGAGCCTGGCCCCCTGAACCCGAGCACCCGTGGACCCGTCATATTCTGAAGCAGCGGATAGCGTTCTCGCGTGTCAGGTCCGCGGCCTCAACCGACGACATGTCGAGGGCCTGTGCCAGCTTTTCCAGCGTCAACCGAAGCAGGGCAGGTTCGTTCCGCTGCCCGCGTTCCGGCACCGGCGCGAGAAACGGCGCATCGGTCTCGACCATTATGCGGTCACGCGGAATCGCGCGCGCGATGTCCGCCAGCCGTTCCTCACCGTAGGTGATGTTGCCGGAAAAAGAGACGAAGAGGCCTTTCTCGATCGTCCAATCGGCGAGCTTCTTGTCGGCGGAGAAACAGTGAAGGACGCCGCAATAGTACTGGTGCTCATCGATGATGCTGCGGGCGCGTCCGGCCGCGTCCCGCACGTGGACAATCATCGGCATGTCTAGCATCTTGGCGAGTTCAATCTGGGCATGGAACGCGGTCTCCTGATTACCCTTGGACGAAATGGACCGGAAGAAATCCAGCCCGATCTCGCCGATTGCCTTCACCTTGGCGTCGATGCACATGTCTTTGAGCGCCTGCACGTCCATGCTTCGAAAATGGTCGGCCTCGTGCGGATGGACGCCCACCGCGCAGTAGACACCATCCCGGTTCCGGCTGAGGGCGACGGCCTGCCGGCTGTCTGGTACGTTCTGACTCGCGGTCATCAGCCAACGCACACCGGCGTTGTGCGCCCGTTTGAGCACGACGGCAAGGTCCATCGAGAACTGACCGTCGGTCAGATGACAATGTGAATCGAAGAGTTTCAAACCCTCGGGGTTCTCCGGAGAACGTCGGGACATGGGTCAGGAGACCGACGAACCGGGTGGCACCTCGCGGTCCGGCGTCAGCAGGGCGAGCGTGTCGCCGCCGGTCGCGGCCAGCAGCATGCCGTTCGACTCGACTCCGCGGATAACCGCCGGCGCCAGGTTGGCGACAACGACAATCGACTTGCCGACCAGCTCTTCCGGCTTGTACGCAAGCGCGATCCCGGCCACAATCTGCCGCTGTTCGGTCCCGAGGTCTATCTGCAGCTTGAGCAGCTTGGTCGCACCCGCCACCGCCTCCGCGTTCACTATCTTCGCGACCTTCAGTTCCAGCTTCTTGAAATCGTCGTAGGTAATCACAGTCCGCTCCTCTGACTTCGGACTTTGGACTTCGGACTTCGCACTTTCCCCTTGAGGCTTGGGGCTTGCGGCTTGCGTCTCCTTCTTCCCTAGTTTTTCTACCTGCACCGCTATCACTTCATCCTCAATCTTGTTGAACAGAATCTCCGCCGGGCCCAGTTCCGCCGGCAGCGCCGGTTGGGCCGCATCGTCCCATCCCCGCTTGCCCAGTCCGAGCAGCTTGCCCATCTTCCGGCTCGTGAATGGCAGGAACGGGTAGAGCAGCACTTCGAGTGACGAAACCAGCCGCATGCAGACGTTCATGGTCCGGTCGCACTTCGCGCGGTCGGTCTTGAACGTCTTCCACGGCGCTTCGTAGTCGAAGTAACGGTTGCCCAGTGCCGGTAGCGTCATCACCTCGCGTGCCGCGTCCTTGATCTGGTATGCCTCAATCATCTGGCCGAGCTTTGCCGGCGCCTCGGCAATTGCCTTCAGCACCTCGAGGCTCTGCTCGTCATCCGGGCTGGCCTCCGGTATCCTACCGCCGTAGTTCTTCTTGATGAACACCACCACCCGGTTCACGAAGTTCCCCAGCACGTCGGCCAACTCGTTGTTGTTCCGCGCGTGGAAGTCGCGCCAGGTGAAATCCACGTCCCGGTTCTCGGGCAGGTTCACGGCCAGGGCGTAGCGCAGCGGGTCGGCCGGGAACTGCTTCAAATAGTCCGGCAGCCACACGGCCCAGTTGCGCGAGGTCGAGAGCTTGGCGCCCTCCAAGTTCAGGAACTCGTTCGCAGGGATATCCTTGGGCAGGACGATGCCCTCATGCGCCATCAACATCGCTGGCCAGACGATCGCGTGGAACACGATGTTATCCTTGCCGATGAAATGGACCAGCTTCGTGTCCGGGTCGAGCCAATAGTCTTTCCACCGGTCCGGCTTGCCGATGCGCTGGGCCCATTCCTTGGTAGACGAGATGTAGCCGATGGGCGCGTCGAACCAGACGTACATCACCTTGTCCCCGGCCTCGGCGAGCGGTACCTTCACGCCCCAAGTCAGGTCACGCGTCACCGCCCGATCCTGCAGCCCGCGGGCAAACCAACCCTCGCAGAACCGCCTGACGTTCGGCTTCCAGTCGGTCCTCGAGTCCAACCACTGCTTGAGTTGGGTTTCGAACTTCGACAGGGCGAAGAACCAGTGGGTTGTCTCGCGTATCTCGGGCGTGGTGCCGCAGGTCTTGCAGCGCGGGTTGATGAGTTCGAACGGCTCAATCCAGCGGCCGCACGATTCGCACTGGTCACCTCTAGCCTCCTCGGACTTGCAGTTCGGACACGTCCCCTCGACGTAACGGTCGGCGAGGAACATCCGGTCCTTCGGGCAAAAGAGCTGGCGCGTCGTCTTCGGCTGCAAGAAGCCTTTGGCGTGGACGTTCGTGAAGAAGCCCTGCGCGGTCTTGTGGTGGAGAGGCAGGGACGTCCGGGAATAGTTGTCGAACTCCATCCCGAACTCCTCGAACGAATGCTTGATTGACGGGTGGTACCGGTCGATGATTGTCTGCGGAGAGACGCATTCCTTCTGGGCCGCGAGGGTAATCGGAACCCCGTGCTCGTCCGACCCGCAGATGTAGACGACGTCCGAACCCTTTAGACGGTGGTACTTTACGAAGATGTCGGCCGGCAGATAGGCACCGGCAAGGTGCCCAAAATGTATCTCCCCGTTCGCGTACGGCAACGCGCTCGTCACCAGTATCTTCAAGGCGCTAAGGATACACCCCACGGTCGGGAAGTCAAGCATACGGGCAAGTACTGTGATCTCGCAGCGAGTTTGGTCGTTGTTGACAAACGGTCGTCAGATTGCTAATATGGTACGAGATGAAGCTGTCTGGACAAAAGAGAATGATAACCACCGAAAGACAACTTGAGGTCGCCGTGCTGTTGTACGACCGGCGGCCGCGTCGTGCCCGCGCGATCAACGCAACCGGATCGCTGCTGGGCCTGATGGAGAAACGAGGCACCATCGAGGCCTTGCCCGGCGGCACCAACAAGGGCTCACTCTGGACGCTAACCCCCAAGGGCAGAGAAGAGACACGCCGCTGCCGCAAGGACCATCCCGAGTGGGTCAGCAGAACGAGCTGATCCCCCACGGTCGCAGAGAGCAGTCCAGCCCACGTCGTCATTCGTCCCGGAACCAATACAAGCCCGACCGAGACGGGATACGAACAACCCGGCGCGGCCGACCGAGCGCCCCATCGGTTGACATCTCGCCCCGGATTACTACCATTTCTTCGATTCGGGAGTTGAGAATATGAAACTGAAGCATATGGTGAACGAATTGCTGGCCTGGGTCGGCGTAAGACGAGAGTGGGCGCTCGACGACACCCACGTACAGATGGCAAGAGGGCTCGGCGTGAAGCCGAGACGTTTGGTTCAGCCGGGGAGCTATCAGGGGAGACCAGATCTTCCAGCGTCTTGATTTAGGCTGTACTCAGACGTTTCAGGATGCCTCTGCGCGACACCGCAGCGTCGCTGCGACAGCTGCTGCGCGAAACCCGCGCCCGGGAGAGCCGAGGCAGGCGACCCGAGGCGACAGAGACGTCGGACCGAACTGAACCACGATGGGGTCGCACGAATCTGATTACTCCATCTCCGGCGACTGCTCCGGGCGGGCCCTTGTTCGCCGACGATGTAGCGACCGATGAACCACCCAGAAAACCGCAGTAGGAGGTAGGCATGATAACATTGGACCATGTGGCCCGTTCTCTGGTCACTCTCGCGCTTGTGGCCGGTTTTGTCTGGGCCGTTGCGGTCTGGCGCTCGCGTCAGCGGGCCGCGGCCCTGGTCGCGGTCGCCTGCGCGCTGTTGCTGGCTGTTCGCCTGATCTGGATACCGCTGGTCGGGCTGGTCTTCGGTCGGGTGACCTGGTCCACCGGGCTGGTCGCTCGCTTCTTCATATTGACTGGTGCCGCGCTCGGCCAGGTCGCGCTGGCCATCACGCTGTTCTTGCTTCTCTACGCCGCGCTGGCTACTACCGACCGAAAGCAATAGCAAGCCGGGCCGCGGCCGCTGGCTGCTCAGTCACGTCCCGAGCCGCCGGGCGGCTGGCAGGCAACATTAGTCATTAGTCACTGGGAATGACGCCGCCGTCTCGGCCGCCAGCCGAGCTAAGGCTAACGGAAGCGGGGCCAGAACGCGGGGACTGCCGCGCTATAGGTCTTCAGTTCGTTCCTGAGCAGGTCCCTCAGGTGCGCGTCTTCGTACCTTGCCTGCAGCAGCAAGAGCGGCAGACCGATGCCGCAAACGAGCACGAGCCCGCCCCAAGAACGGAATACCAGCGCGGCCCCGAGAAGCTGTATGAACGTGGCGACATACCGGGGATGCCGGACAAACTTCTGAAATCTCAGTGCGACGAACCTCTTCTCCGGCAGCAAAAGCGTCTCTTCCGTGCTGCCGCGGGACGGCGGCCGCACCTGTGCGATTCTGATGATGTCAAATAGCGTACTCAGACGGACATATGTGCCGAGGCCGAATCCTACAAGGCCGAGCAGCCCGGTGACCGCGAACGGAACCGGCAACTGGGTCCAGTGCCACCAAATGAAGTCAGCAGCGATGTAGGCGAGGTACGGATAGACAAAGAAGGCAAAGACACCCCGCCACAGCGCCGAGTGTTCGACGACACCGGATTGGAAAAACGGCGAGCCGAAATAGTACTCGATGGATAGCCAGAGCACGAAAACGTAGGCGAAGAGCACGGGCAACGTCGTCCGGCCGGGTATGGCGTCCCGGAAGAAATTGGTGAAGAAGACCAGGAAGTAAAGTGCGACGAGCACCGTCCAGATTAACCGGCCGGCCTTGAATTGCCTGACGTAACTGCTCATTTGACCTGGCCAGATTGTAGGATGTCCAGGCAGATTGTCCAGAACGGCCGGGCCGAGAGCTCAAACCCGGTCTTGGCCATGGCGGGGTGACGCTGCAGGTAGTCAACGGTCGTGGCGATGCGGTATGACGAGCTTCGCGACAGCTTTGACCGGACGAGGCCCGACCGGAGCACGAGATAGTCGGGTAGTCCGGACAGAACGTCACCGCTGACGGTAAGCACCGCGAGACGACCCGGGTCGCGCAACAAACTAACCAGAGCCTGGACGTCTTTCGGCTCCTGGAAGTCGGATTGGAATAGCGAATCACACAGGAACCCGTCGGCAAGTTTCGCGGTCAGCATGCCGCCAACAAGCGCATGACTTAGGTTGTCATTAGTCCACACAGAGTGGGGTGACGACATGGGGCGTGCGGCTGTGGAATCTGCCGCTGCCGCGAGCGACTCCAGCAGCCGAACCGTTGCGGAGTCAGACCTGAGCCCGGTGACATCCACGGTTCTTGCGGTAAATCTCCCGGCATCCGCGCTGACATCGTAGCAGTTCAATCGGGCCGTGTCGTCCGACACGGTCATGGCAAACCGGTCGTGTCCGGCGACGTTTACCATGAAATCCGCGCCCCAGTGCGAGCCGCTGGTTCGTGGTTCAACCATGACCGCCGCAAGGTCTGCCCGACCCCGCATCAGGGCCGTTGTCTTGGCGATGGCGAAGCCGGGAGTTACGTAACTCGTTCCATTCAAGTGCGTAAGGACATTTGTCGAGTCAATGGCGACACCAGTAACGGCGAGGAGCGCGGAACCACTCCTCCTCACCATGAAGGGCTGGCCCAGAGGCTGTCCCAGCGAATCAAGAACGCTTGCGGACAGTGCGTAGAATCTCGCGGACGAGACGATCTGCCCTACGCGAGACAGACCGAATCCAAGCCATGAAGGAGTGAGCACCACCGCATCTACACCGGCCTCGTTGAACAACACCATAGGTGCTGCGCCATCGCTCAGCACTGCCAGGGTCCGGTCCGCGAATGGGTCTCCGGCCACAAGCCAGATGGTAGGGCTGACCGCGCGCTGTGCTTTGACTGCTGCAACATAGACCGGAAAGCGGTCGAGCCGGGCATCGGTCACGAAGATGCAAGCCGGCCGCGCTGCAGAGCTCAGTGTCTGTTTCGCGCATGACAGGAAGCT
Organism: bacterium; assembly: GCA_035505375.1. Classification (NCBI taxonomy): domain Bacteria; species bacterium. The sequence goes on from DATJQV010000079.1 coordinate 11,449, forward strand.
AGCCGCCAGCAGGATGAACGAAACCGGCAGTGCACGGCGGTTGTGAACCGATGGACAACTGGCGATGAACGGGAGGCGAGCCGCGACCGTGGACTATTGCTTCTCAGCCGTGGGCTGAGCCTCCTCTTCAATCAGCGCCACGTCAACGACCGCGTCGCCTTTCTCGACCGTCATCACCCTTACCCCGGTTGTGGCGCGGCCGCACTTGCGGATCTCCGAGCAGTTTACCCGGATGACGATGCCCTGCTTGGAGGTGAGTATGACCTCTGATGCATCGCTGCAGGCCTTTGCTGCCGCGAGCTGGCCGGACTTCTCGACCGGCTTGGCGGCGATGATGCCGGAACCGCCGCGGCTCTGCGTGCGGAACTCATCAAAGTCGGTACGCTTGCCGTACCCATTCTCGAATACAGTGAGCAGCGACTGGTTCTCGCGCACGACCACGGCACCGATGACAACGTCGCCCTTGGCCAGCTTGATGCCCCGGACCCCGGCCGCGGAGCGCCCCATGTCACGGACATCTTTCTCGTGGAAGCGTATTGATTGTCCGTCACGGGTAACGAGCAAGAGGTCATCGGTCCCGGAGGTGAGCAAGGTGGCGACGAGCGAGTCATCCATGTCGATACCCATCGCAATGATGCCCTTGCGCCGCGGGTTGGAGAACTGATCGAGGGTGACCCGCTTGATCTTCCCGAGCCGGGTGACGAAGAAGACAAACTGTTTGGCAGAGAAGTCGCGGACCGCCAGGTAGGATGTTGTCACTTCGCCTTTCTCCATCTCTACGAGGTTGGCGATTGATCGGCCCTTGGCAGCATGCGAGCCCTCAGGTATCTCGTACACCTTCTGCCAGTAGCAGCGCCCGCGATCGGTGAAGAACATCATGTAGTCGTGGGTTGAGGCAATGAACAGGCCCTCGACGAAGTCCTCCTCTTGCACCGATACGCCGGTCCGGCCCTGGCCGCCTCTCCCCTGTCGTCGGTACACCGAGACCGGCATCCGCTTGATATAGCCGCGATGGGTTACGGTGACGGCCATGTCCTCTTCCTTGATGAGGTCTTCGATGGAAAACTCCTCGGCTTCACCCCGGACAATCTTGGTGCGTCGCTCGTCCGCGTGGCGGCGCTTCACTTCGAGGAGCTCGTCGCGTATCTCCCCCATCATCGCGGAACGTGAATCAAGGAGATTCTTGAGCCGGCTGATCTCCCTAATGAGGTCCCTGTACTCCGCATCAATCTTCTCACGCTCCAGGCCGGTGAGCCGGGCCAGGCGCATCTCGAGGATCGCGTCCGCCTGACGCTCGGTTAGCTTGAACTTCGACATCAGGGCTTCGCGGGCGGTCTCGGTATCCTTGGACTTCTTGATGAGCTCGATGACCGCGTCGATGTTTTTCAGAGCGATCTTGAGACCTTCAAGGATGTGGGCACGCTCCTCGGCACGCTTGAGCTCGTAGCGGGTCCGGCGCGTCACCGTCTCAAACCGGAATTTCAGGAACTCCTCGAGCAACGCTTTGAGCCCCAGTGTCCGCGGCTGACCGTTGACCAGCACCAGCAGAATGATACCGAACGACGACTGCAACTCGGTGTGTTTGTAAAGCTGATTGAGGACGACTTCTTTGACGGCATCGCGCTTGAGATCGAGGACGATGCGCATGCCATCGCGGTCCGACTCATCTCGGAGGTCGGCGATGCCCTGAATCTTCTTCTCACGGACCAGTTGGGCGATACGCTCGATAAGCGCGGTCTTGTTTACCTGGTACGGTATCTCACTAACGACCAGTCGATCCTTGCCGGCCTTGACCTCCTCAAACGTCACAGTTCCCCTCAACATGATGCTGCCGCGGCCGGTTTCGTAGGCGTGCCTGATACCTTCAACGCCCACAATGGTCGCGCCAGTCGGGAAGTCCGGACCGCGCACCTTCTTCATCAGTTCCTTGCTCTCGGTCTTCGGCTCGTCGATCAAGAGCACCAAGGCATCAACCAACTCACCAAGGTTGTGCGGAGGGATATTGGTCGCCATCCCGACGGCGATGCCGGCTGCGCCGTTGGCAAGCAGGTTGGGGAACGCGGCTGGGAGCACGGTCGGCTCCTTGAGTCGCTCGTCGAAGTTCGGCTGGAAGTCGACAGTATCCTTGTCCAGGTCACTCAGCATCTCGGTGGCGAGCGGCGCAAGCCGCGCCTCGGTGTACCGGTAGGCCGCGGCCGCGTCGCCGTCAATCGAACCGAAGTTGCCCTGGCCGTGGACAAGTGGATAGCGGAGCGAGAAATCCTGAGCCATCCGCACCATCGCGTCGTAGACCGCACTATCGCCATGGGGATGGTACTTACCCAGAACGTCGCCGACGACGGTAGCCGACTTGCGCGTAGCCCGAGTCGGAACAAGGCCCATCTCATTCATTGTGAAGAGGATACGACGCTGGACCGGCTTCAGCCCGTCGCGGACGTCGGGCAGCGCACGTGCCACGATGACCGACATGGCATAATCGAGGAAGGACTTGCGGACCTCATCCTCGATGTAAACCGGTACTACAGAATCTTCGTGGGACACGCGCGGTAAATATAACTGTGGGCACTCGAAAGTCAAACGCCACAAGGCGGCAAAACGGTCCTGCCGCGAGTTGACAGTACCACTGAAATAGCTATCATTCCCCACGGCTATCCAGCAGGTCTAAGGAGGACCACAATGCCAAGTTTCCGCAAGCTAAGTCCGGCGACAATTCTGCTGACCGCGCTGCTGTTCGTGCCGTTGTTCGCACAGCAGCAGATACCGCTTGATGCGCTGTTGCGCGGCGGCCGCGTTCAGTACGGAATCGGCAACTACACAGGCGCCAGAGAGCGCTTTTCCACGGCGCTGGCCCAGTACGGCGCGACCGCTGCGGACAAGGATCTGGCCAACATCCACCTCTTGCTTGGGCTCTGCGACGCGCAACTCAAGTTACAGGATTCAGCGGCCTCCCACTTCGCGACAGCCATGGACAAGGACACTGCCGTAGTCAGCAAGATCCGCGCCGACGAGCAATGGCAGTACCTCGCCTGGAACTCGCTCATCACCTCGACGCGCGACAACTACGACGCCGGAGTTAACGACGCCGCCCTCCGCTATGCGCTTGGGGCACTCAAGGTCGACCCGTCCAAGTCTCAGACCTATGCCCTGGTTGCCGGCATCTACTCGGCGCTGGGCCGCTACGATGACATGTATGCAACCGCCGGCGACCTGCTCAAGTTGGACGCGGGTGTACCTGAGGCCTTCAGCCTACTTGGCCAGTACTTCCTCGAGAAACCGGACAGCCTCTGGCCGGCCAAAGAACCCAAGACCCTGCGTCTGGACTCGGCCGACTACTACTACGACAAGGCAATCGCCGCCTACGAGAAGCGCTTCGCCGCAGCCAAGGCCGACCTCGCAAAACAACTCAAGCCTGCGGACACGGTCAGACTGAATCAGATCACCGCCCAGATCATTGACCTGAGCCGGAAACAGGATCAGTCAGAACTCAAGCGCTACATCGAAAGAGACCTCAACGCGGCCGGTCAGCTTACCCAAGTCGCCCAGATAGCAGGCAGACTCCTCTACGCTGCCAACAACCTGAATGTGGCCAACTCGCGAGCTGGAACGGCTATGCTTCGGGCTACGGCCGACACCAAAGCCGACACTTCCGAACGCTTCCGTGCCAAAGCCGAGATGCTCTTCAAACAGGCAGTGCAGTATGACTCAACAGACTTGGTGTCGCTTTTCAACCTCGGCATCACTCAATACCAGGGCAAGGAGGACACCTTGGCCGAGAGTTCACTGCAAACCGTGATAGACCACGCAGTCGCACCCGTGGGCGCACTGAACCAGCCGTGGATCGACTCACTGCTCGCTCTTGTCACATCGACCGAATCTGGATACGTACAGATCCCCGGCCCGCTGACGGAGAAAGTGGACTCGGTTCTGGCCAGCCGAGGACGAAAGACGGCCGGCTTCGGCTGGCTTTTCACCCCAAACCTCGATAGCCGGAAGCTGAACGGCCATGCGACGGTCGCAGACACCGCAGGGATGTTCCTTAGCACTCAGGTCCCACAACTGGTAGAGCAAGCATTCCTTTGGCTCGGTTCATGCGAGACTGGCCTGGCAAATTCCCTCTCAGACAAAGGCAGAAAGGAAGTGGCGAAGGCAACCTACGAGCGCGCCATCGGCAATCTGCTGATTGCCACCAAGCTTGGCCCGAACAACTCGGACGCTTTCCAGAACCTCGGCATCTGCTACAGGGAAACCGACCAGAAAGACAAGGCCCTCAAGGCTTTTGAGAACGCCGACACACTTAGGAAACAGGGCCGCTAGTCTGGAGGAAGCTTCTACCTGAATGCCGACGAGCGTGGCCAACGCGCAGAATGTGTCCATCGCCCGATGGCCTGCTCGCAGCAACGATCTGGTCCGGTCGTGCTAGATGGGGGGTTGGCGGTCCCCTGTAACCCGAAACCCGCCCATGCGGGATTGAAAGAGCGTCATGAGACCGAACCGGGGCGAATCCGGTCGCCGAGTGCGACAGCAATGAAGGCCGGGTCTTGCGATGGCCGCTGCCGTGAACCCCGCCAGGACCGGAAGGTAGCAACGGTAAGCGGACTGGCGACCAGTCGCAAGTCTGCCTGGCTGGAGCTGCCCACTCGCACGACCCTCTCCCTGACCGGGCGAAGACGCCTGCACGGCCGGACCTTTGGAAGCGACTCGTAACGAGTGATGAATGGAACTTGAAGTGTTGCCAATAAGCGGTTAGAGACCGACCATGGCGCGCAGCGTTCTCACCCTGAAGTACCGACCGCAGCGTTTCGACGAACTCCTCGTGCAAGATCATGTCCGTGATACGATGAAACGTGCAGTCGAGAAGAACCGTCTGGCCAATGCCTATCTGTTCTGCGGACCTCGCGGCGTAGGCAAGACGACCACTGCCCGAATCCTTGCGAAGAGTTTGAACTGCGAAAAGGGACCCACCGTATCTCCATGCGGAGTCTGTTCCGCTTGCGTCGAGATAGCCAACGGACGCAGCTTGGATGTGATTGAGATTGACGGCGCATCGAATCGGAAGATCGATGACGTCCGCGAACTCAGAGAGAATATTAAGTACTTGCCGACCGCCGGCAGGTTCAAGATCTACATCATCGACGAAGTCCACATGCTGACCACGGAGTCGTTCAACGCCCTGTTGAAGACCCTTGAGGAACCGCCGGCTCACGCCAAGTTCATTTTCGCCACGACCGCTGCGCAGGACGTACCGGCGACTATCGTTTCTCGCTGCCAGCGGTTCGACTTCCGCCGGGCAACCCCGGCCGAGATCAAGGACCGCCTGGCCTGGCTGGCACAGCGGGAGAACATCAAGGCAGTTGACTCGGCGCTGATGGCGATAGCTCGCCGGGCAGACGGAGCCATCCGAGACGGTGAGGGCATTCTCGACCAACTGGCCGCCTACCGGCCGGAAGGAATCGAACTCAGGGACGTGGAAGAACTGCTCGGCCTCGTGCCGGCAGAAGTCTTCTTCGACTATGCGGACCTCGTGCTAACAGGCAACGGCCCGGGTCTGCTGACCTTCCTGGCGCGGCTCTTCGAGTCAGGCTATGACCACGTTGAATTCTACTCCGGATTGGTGCTGCACTTTCGCAACCTGCTTGTGTTGGAGATCGGTGGACCGGAGGCAAACCTCAGTCTGCTGCCGGATGAGATTGGGCGCATGACGCGCCAAGCCAAATCGTTCGGTCGCGGCGACCTGCTGAAGTTGCTCTCCGGCATAACCCAGTACGAATCTCAGGCCGCGACGACCCAATATCCTCGAGTGCTGCTTGAAGTCATGTCGCTGGAATTGGCATCGGAACGCTCTGGCCATGCAGAAACCGCGACACGTGAGTCAGCCGTCGAGAATACCGATGCTGCGGTTGCCGCTGACCGGCCGAAGGACCTGAACGCGCTGTGGGTTGAGCTACGACTTCGCACGAACGCGCATGAACCGCTGCTGGCAGGATTTCTTGATCTGGCGACGCCCGTGTCCCTGAGCAGCGACGTGCTGACAGTCTCGCTGCCCGCGAAGCAGAAGCCGGCAGCCGAAAAGCTCGAGGACAGCAAGATGTACCTGACCGCGACGTTGACGGCAATCGCAGGCCGACCAATCAGACTTCATGTTCAGCTGACGCGGAAGCCCGAGCCGGACGCGACACGAGAACGAGTCAGCCGGATCTTGGGCGAAGTTGATGAAAGGGAGCAGCGTTGAAGCGCTCACTGGAGCAACTCGTCTCTGCGCTGGTGAAGCTGCCGGGAATCGGTCGCAAGACCGCTCAGCGTATTGCTTTCTATCTGCTCCGGCAACCGGACGTCGCCCGGGAGATGGCCGATTCAATCGTTGAGGCCAGCTCCAAGCTGCGGCCCTGCCCGGTCTGTTTCAGCCTGACCGAGGAACAGCGATGCGAGGTGTGCTCTGACCCAACTCGGGATCATTCCGTCGTTTGCGTGGTCGAGGAACCGGCCGACGTGCTGACCATGGAGCAATCGGGCCGGCACCGCGGAGCGTACCACGTGCTGGGAGGAATCCTGTCGCCGATCGACAACATCGGCCCGGACGACCTCCACGTAAGGGAGCTGATCGCGCGCGCCGCGGCAGGTCTCCACGAGGTTATCATCGCGACCAACCCGACAACCGAAGGCGAGGCAACCGCCATCTACATCGCCGAGCAGTTGAAGCCTACCGGGGTACACGTGACCCGCATTGCCCGCGGCCTGCCGGTCGGGTCCGACCTCGACCTGGCCGATAGTGAAACCATCCTGCGCGCGCTCGAGGGCCGGCGCGAGCTTCCCTGAATCCGGAATTGAACCACAGAGCACACGGGGATGCAGAAGGTAGGGACCGGACTCCGGCTTCACCTACTCGACGTTCTCTGTGGACCCCATGGTTAACCCTATTTCGGTTCGGGGGAGCTTGGTAGCGCTTGACCGGCGAACTCGCGTCCCTATCATAAGACAGGCTTTCTACCGGAGGAAACTATGAACCTGACCCTGACTGGACGCCATCTGGAAGTCACACCGTATCTAAAAGCTCACGTCGACGAGAAGGCGAAGAAACTGGACCACTTCAACAGCCACATCATCAAGACCGAAATCGTCCTGTTGAAGGAAGGCGCCAAGGACGTCGCTGAAGCCAAGATCCATCTGAGCCACGCCGTGCTCACCGCCAAGGGCGAGGGCAAGGACATGTACATCGCGGTCAACGATGTGGTCGACAAGCTCGTCGCCCAGCTGCACCGTCAGCAGGGCAAGTTCCACGACCGGAAGCGACCTGGCCACCGGGACGAAGGAAGAGAAGCTGGTGGAATCTGACCTCCCACCGCTCACAGTCGCGGTTCTCGTCGGTGAGAAACGAGAGGAGTGGGGACTCAAGGTCGCGGCGGGCAGGAAGGGACTGCACGCCAGCGTCGTCGCAACGGGCGACATCAATCGTCCGGGCATGGCGCTGGCCGGGTACACCGGTGTATTCTTGCGGGAACGCATCCAGATCGTTGGCAGCACCGAGCTCTCTTATCTTGAGACGATGCCCCCCGAGCAGCAGCGCGAGGCCGTGCACCGGCTTCTGTCGCTGCGCCCGCCCTGCATCATTGTAACCAAGGGCCTGGCACTGCCTTCGCTCTGGAAGGACGCGGCGGACGAATTCAGCGTACCGGTCATGACCACGCCGATGGATACTACTCCGTTCATCCGCGCCCTGTCCGCCTTCGTCGACTACCGGCTCGCGCCGCGGGACTTCATCAATGGCGAGCTGGTCGACGTATTCGGAGTCGGACTGCTCATCACCGGCGAGTCCGGCATCGGAAAGTCCGAGTGTGCCCTCGACCTCGTCGACCGGGGACACCGACTGATCGCCGACGATCTCGTAAAAGTGTTGCGCCGCGGCACCGGCATCGTCATGGGCTATTCCGCCGCCCGGACTTCGGAACTGGCTCACCACATTGAGATTCGTGGGGTCGGAATCGTGGATGTGTACAGCCTTTACGGGGTGCGCGCCATCCGCATCCAGAAGCGCATCGAGGTCGAGGTCAAGCTGGTGCAGTGGAAGCCGGGCATGGACTACGAACGAACTGGCATCGAGGAGAAACTGACTGACATTCTGGGCGTCAGAATTCCCCGCATAACCATCCCGGTGATACCAGGCAAGAACCTGGCCCTTGTCCTAGAGGTCATTGCCAAGAACCACATACTCAAGGTCTTCGGTTACCAACCCGCGAAGGTCTTCGATGACGCCCTGACAAGCGTCATGAGCAAGTCGCCAAGGATCGACCCCTTCATCGCCGACGACCAGGAGTGAGCGCAGGCAAGCGGTCATGGTCTACGCGATAGTGACCGGCCAGGGTGACCTGCCGCGAGCTCTGCTCGATGCGGCACGCGCTATAGTCCCGGACGCCGATGGCGTCAGTACGCTCTCCAATATGGAATGTCAGGTTGCCGAGTTGCGCAATCGTCTCGAGCAGGCCATCCTGAGTCTGCCTGCAGGCGACGTAGTGGTCTTTGCCGACCTGTTCGGGTCCAGTTGTGCCAATGCCGGACTCGAGGTCAAGCGCAGCCATCCCCACATCGCCGTGCTCAGCGGTGCGAACTTGGCGATGCTCGTGCGGTTCCTCTACCACCGCAACAAGAAGCCGTTCGCCGAGCTCATACCTTTTCTGGTAGAAACCGGCCGGACTTCGGTTCAGTCGATAGAACTCTAGAGACGCCGGGTCAAAGCCCTGCGCCACGCGCTCTCGGCCTCGCCCAGGCTGAGACGGACGACAACGTCTCCGCGCAGCCCTTCGATCCTCAATTCCCTGTTCTCCTGAGTCCGGCCGATTACCCGGCACACTACCCTCAGGCCGGCCGTCAGCTTCTCGAACGCGCCGCGATTCCGTGCTGGCACCTCGCACAGGAAACGGCTGTTCGACTCGCTGAAGAGCAGGAAATCGTCGCGCCTGAAGCGCTGACTCCCCGGAACCTTGTCCAGAGCGATGCGCGCCCCCACGGCACCGGCGAAGCACATTTCGGCGAGCGCGAGGCCGAGCCCGCCATCCGAAAGGTCATGGCAGGCGGTCACGATTCCATTACGAATAGCGGTCCCTACTGCGACCATTGTCCGACGACCGCGTGAGGCGTCGACCTTGGGCACGTCCCGTCCCAGCCCCTGGTAGCGGCGGAAGTATTCGCTGCCACCCAGCTCCTCGAGAGTCTCGCCCAACAGGTAAACCAGCGAGCCGGGGGTCTTGAAATCCGGCGTGGTTGTGCGCGAGGCGTCAGGAATGACGCCGACCGCGGAGATGAGCAACGTCGGCGGGATCGGGAACGATTCACCCGCCTCGCTCTTGAACTCGTTGTAGAGCGAGTCCTTGCCGGATATGAACGGAACGCGGTACTTCTTTCCGATGTCGTAGCACGCTTCGGCGGCGCGTACCAAACCCGCGAGCTGGTCGGGTCGGTCCGGACTTCCCCAGCAGAAGTTATCGAGTAAAGCGATCCGCTCGACATCCGCCCCGGCCGCCACGCAGTTACGCAGCGCCTCGTCGATCGCGGACGCCGCCATCCAGTAGGGGTCAATCGTACCGTAGCGCGGGCACAGGCCGCATGCTACAACGCAAGCCCGCGGCGAACCGCGAACCGGCATCACCACGCAGGCATCGGTCGGGCCGGAATTGCTATGTCCGCAGGTTGGCTTCAACCCGGATGTCCCCTGCACCTCGTGGTCGTACTGGCGAGTCACCCACTCCTTGCTGGCGATGTTGGGAGCCTGCAGTAGACGCAGTACCTCGGGGGTCAGGTCCTGCTTCGTCGGCACCGAAGGGTCGGCTGTCTCCGGGCGCTGCCAGTGCGCCTTCTTGGCTGCTCCGCACCAGCCGTGGTGCAGGAATTCCATGTCGATATCGGCCACCTGGTGTCCGCGGAACTTGAGCTTGAGGCGGCCGGAACCGGTGACCTTGCCGATCACGGAAGCCTCGACGTCATGGTCGGCGGCAAGTCCGAGTAACCGCTTCACGTCTCCGGGTTCACTGAACACGATCATCCGTTCCTGGGCCTCGGAAATCCAGATTTCGGCCGGCGACAGCCCGGCGTACTTGAGCGGTACGCGTTCCAGCCAGACCTCACAGCCCTGCTCGCTCGCGAGTTCGCCTACTGCCGACGACAGCCCGCCGCCGCCGCAGTCGGTGGTCGCGCTGAACAACCCCCGATCGCGTGCCGCGAGCAGCACGTCCGTGACCTTCTTTTCCTCTATCGGGTTGCCGATCTGTACCGCGCCGCCGGAGATCTCCTCGGACTTCTGATGGAGTTCGAGCGAGGCGAACGTCACTCCATGGATACCGTCGCGCCCGGTCCTGCCGCCGAGCAGTACTATCTGCTGGCCGGGCCGCACGCGCTTCTCGAGCTTGTCCTTCGGTATCAGGCCGAGAGTTCCGCAGAAGACCAGTGGATTGCCGAGGAACCCGGGGTCAAAGTAGACCGCTCCATTAGCGGTGGGAATGCCCATCCGGTTACCGTAGTCGCGCACGCCGGCGACGACGCCCTTCATTACCCTGCGCGGATGGAGCACCCCCTGCGGCACCTCCTCAGGCCTGGTGTCGACCGGAGCAAAGCAGAACACATCCGTGTTGAGAATCGGTTTCGCCCCCAGCCCGGTGCCGAGGCAGTCCCGTATCACGCCGCCGATGCCGGTCGCCGCGCCGCCGTAGGGTTCCAGGGCCGATGGATGATTATGCGTCTCGACCTTGAAGCTGATTCCGTAGCGGTCATCGAAGTCAATTACCCCCGAGTTGTCATTGAACACGGACAGGCACCAGGGCAGATTGAGCTCCTCGGTCAGCTTGAACACCGTAGACTTGAGGAGGTTATTGACTTTGCGGCCGTCAAGGTCGATTGACCCTTTGAACGTCTTATGCTGGCAGTGTTCGGACCACGTCTGGGCGAATGTCTCCAGTTCGACGTCGGTCGGGTCGCGGCGCAGCTTCCGGAAGTACTTCTGGAGCACCGCCATCTCGGCTCGACTCAGGGCCAGCAACCCCTGCCGCGACAGGTTCTCCAGCTCCGGGGCGGTGAGCCCGCGCAGCTTCACGACGTTCTTCCGGTAGCGATATGGCTTCGCATGGACGAACACCTGTTCGCCGGCGTTGGCCGTATGCTGTATGACCGGGTTGACCAGCAGCGCCTTGACGATCAGCCCCCGGGCGGAACCTACGGCCCGGCGTCCGCCGGCCGCGTAGCGGTCGCTCCGGGACAAGTCGAAGTCGTACGCGCGCCCGGTTCGTATCTCGACGTCCTTGAAGCCCAGGTCGGCAAGTGAGCGCGCGATACTCTCCACGCTCGGGTCCATTACGCCCGGATTGTACAGAACCTCGGTCCCCTCCATGCCAACATTGGCCTTGCGCACGCAGTAACTCTCGCAGACCGGGTCGCAGAGCACCTCGCCGGCGATGCGCTCGGCCGCAGCCTGGTCGATGTCGCCTTCCAGATAGTACAGGCGGGTTATCCGGACGTCGGCCGACATCCCGGCAACGACGTCACGGATATCGGCTTCCAGAGCCTTCGCCTCGGGATCGGTTGTGGTCTTGATAATCTCGATTCGCCAGAGCACAGGCCAAGATAGGTGAAACTCGCGGCCTGTCAAGAAAGACGCGCCCGCGTGTGTCGGGCGTCCGGCTACTTGCTCTTCAGTCTCTGCAATTCCCGGTCGAGCGAGTCGTCGCTGACATCGTTACTGCCCAGCCCGGAGTGGGTGAAACTCCTCACCACGAGTTTCGCGTTGTCGTAGGCGGCCTTGATGCTCTCCGCCGCGACCTTGCGGCCGCCGCGGCTGACCGTATCGAATGCCGCGATGCGGCTGAGGGCTGCGGCTATCGAGACATCGCACGCCCGGCTCATCGAGTCCTGCGCCGGGGTCAGAGTATCACGCAGTTCCTCTCGCTTCATCCGGCACCGGATCGCCAGCGTGTTCACCTTGCTGCGGATGCTCGCACGGAAGAACACGTACCCCGTGTCAGGAGGTGCCTGTTTCAGGGCCGGTGGGAGCTGCGCCGGCTGCACCTTGCGCAGGCTTTTTGCGACCACGAACAGCGCTGCCGCGACGGCGAGTACGGTCACGAGGACCACGACCGGACGGCTCATCTGCGGCGGTCTGGACTGACGGGTCTGCGGTTCAGCCACAGTCAATTATACATGCAGGCTGCTCACGGCTGTCAAATCCTGCATCACGTCAGCATCATTATTCTTGACTATCGCCATGGTTCT
>DATJQV010000080.1 GCA_035505375.1 bacterium
GGGCCGAGGCCGGTGAACCCTGTTCAAAGTACCTCTCGTCAAGAGCAACCTGCGGCCCCTGCGTTATCGCAGCCCACAGCGCGGAATTGGGCGCGCGCTCGAACAGCCACTCATACCTACCCCCGTCCTCGGCGTAGTCGAAGGCCGCCAACTTCTCGGAAGCGTCGGACGAGAAGCCTGTGAAAGACATCCATGCCTTAGCAAGGCGCTCGTTATCGATGATTCGATACGCGTCCGGGCCATACTGGTAATGGTCGGCCCTGAAGTTTTTGGGCTTGTGTTCCTTCATGTTGTCGAACTCCATGTCCTTACGCTGGTAGTACCAGCGGGGTGACATGCCATTGAACTGCCGCTGGAGGACGCGTTGAGTGCGGCTGTTGGATCTGAGATTGCGCGCGGACATTCGGTTCTGATTGTTGCTAGCGGTGACGACGTCCTCCAGGATGCCCTCATCTGGAGTGATTATGAACCGAACAGGCACAAGACAGTGGGTATCGAAACGCTGTCTGCTAGCGTCATCATCCATGTCCTTGTAGGCGTGGTGAAGAGATATGACAGTCTGACAGCCGTTGATGATCTGCGGCTTGTGTAGCGTTGCGTGGCAGGGTTGCGCGGCTCCCTTGGGCAAGCTGAGGGAATTGCATGAGAAGGTTACGCCGTTATTGAGAAGGTGGAAGCGCTCCTGTCCCTTTCTGTCCTGCAGGGTTTCGATTATCTGCCTATTGATGGATGTCTTCTTGCCTAGATAGAACCTCACGTTCAGGTCGAAGAGCGCCAGCTTATGTTGGTCGAATATCCTGAATATCTCTCGGGCTGGCACGAGGGCATAGCCCCATTTCTTCACCTGTCGATACGAATCTGGCTCGACATCGAGCCTGATCTTGTCCGGACGTTCCGGTGACAGCAACGACATGCCGAGTTCCGAGGCAATTCGCTGGTAGTCGACCACACGAACTTCGTACTTAGGTGCGGGCCACTTAGAGCGCAGTTCCTCGAGCTTTTCCTTCGCAGCAGGCGTGAGTGTGCCGAACACGGCCAATACGGAGTCGAGCCTGAACGTCCCACCATCGCGCTCAGCGGCCTCTCTGCCTGCCCGAAAGCGGTTCCGCGCCTCTTGAGCGCAGGGGTTCCCTCTAGCATTGCCTTCGTCATCGCTAAGGAACGTCAAGACATCTTCTATCTCGTTGATGACGTCGGGTCCGTACGTGACCGGACTGACTACACTTGTGTCGTCGATATCCGGTAGTTTGCACTGATAGGCCACGACGCGCTCTTCCGTGATGTCATAGAAGTCGATCTTCTGGTCCTTTGAGCGGTCACACACGCGGAGTCTGTCCGGCGCGATATTCTCAAGCTGCTGACCTATGTAGTACACGAATAGTTTCTGGAAATCGTCTCCTAAGTCAGGTCCTTCTTCGGATAGCGTTTCAAGGGTGCGTCTGAGCAAACCGACGATGTCCACATACTTGTAGTTGTCCCCTATGGCTTTCTTCATGGTGTGCGTGCTCCTTGTGTATCAACGGCGCTACGTCGCGCCCAACTTCTGGAGGGTAGAGAGGAATCCAGAGAACTCCCTCAACACTGTCAGATCGTCCCGGGTGATTCCGTCCGGGTCGAAGTGCATCACGTCGTTCCGAATATCCCTGACCCTGTCCAGTCTTTCTATGAATGCCGCGCGGTCGACTCTAAGCTGAAGCCTCTCCCATTTCCTCGGGTCGGCTAGGACGCGAACGTACTCGCCTATCGTGAGGTCTGCGACCTTCTTTACCTCTCGGCCGGAGTCAGTGTTGAGTTTGCTCGATTTCAGCTCCTCAATTGAGAAGTGCTTCAGAAGTATTCGGCGGATGTGGTTCTCAATCTGTGATAGCAGGAGGAATGGCTCGGCCAATTGGTGGAACTGTCTGCTGATGTCGCTGGCAGTGATGATTCCCGTGATCCTTCTGTCACGACCCTTGACAAGCACGTATTCATGCTGCGCAATCGTCTGCATGGCAGTCAGTAGCGAGTCGTCCTCACTGACCTCATGGTGAGTTTCCATCGCCTCTCGGACCAACAAGGTCGGCAGTCCAAGCGCCAGCCGCGATCCGATGGAGGCCCAGCTTATTACACCCTTGACGTCTCGTTCGCTGGTCATGACAGGCAGCTGTGAGTAGTCGTTGGACATCATGATGGTCACGGCTTCTGCTATCGGTGCGTCTGGCTTGACCGAAATCGGTGCGTGCTGAGCTGCCTCAAGCCTGCTTATTCGGTAGGTCGGGTCGGCATACTCGTTAGGCGTCCCGGCGGAGTTTGTGGCGTCCGGGCGCGTCTCCTCCTGCGCCAAGTGCGAGTCAGAGATGCCATCCTTCCGAGATGTCACCTTGGCGGGTTCTGCAGGTAGGAGCTGCACGGTAGAGTCGAGATATGCTGCTTCGAAGTCAGGGTCGGTACGCAGGCCTGCTTGGGTGAGACCGGTACGAACCGCGAACACGACCCAGTAACCTCGACGTTGCTGGCCGTACCATTCCAGCAATTCCCTTACGGTTACGCGTACGGCCGCACCGTGATTGACATCAGTGGCCACAGCTTTGAGTCGTTCATGTCCGTATTGAGTACTCATTGGCATGGGGAATCGATCGGATGACTACGCGGGCACACTGTCTATCTCGTTTCCATCAAGGCCGGGAAAGGACCGACTTCCATTGACGGTGAATTGTAGACGGGCACAGCCCGCTGTCAAGCCGAGAGCCGCGGGGGCGGGCGGGGCGGGAGCCTGGCTCGGACACTGACCGGAAAATGAAGCTCGGGATAAGGCTCGGGATTAGGCCCGGGATTAGATTCCGGAGTAAGCTCGGGAGTAGACCTGACGATTGCTCCGGCAAAAGACCCGACCATAGGCTCTACTTGTGCATGGGCCTAAGGCTCGACCATAGGCGGTACGATAGCTGGTGCAGTAAACTCGGCAATAGGCGGAAGGATAGCCGGTACAGAAGGCAGGGCAGTAGGCGGTGGATTAGGTGGGCGAGAAGGCTCAGGCTTAGGCGCGACAATTGGCGGGGCAATAGGCGGGGATTTAGGTGTGAGGATAGGCCCGGGTAACCGTCCCCCCCACGACCCCCGGGCAGGGAATACGTAACTTACGCGATGTCGTTTTGACCAGAAACGCCCAAAATCCGCAATTCCTACATGACGGCAATATGCATGGCCGAGCAGACGTGAGATGCAGAAACCAGACCGACGCGCCGCGGTCCACGTGAGAAACTAGAAACCCCCGGCAGGAGGCCGGGGGCTGTGGAGTCGGTGCAGACTACTTCTGTTTGTCTGACCCGGAGGGCTTGGGCTGCGGCGCGGGCTGCGGCTTGGGAGCCGGCTGGACCTGCATCGGATTGGCCTGAGGTTGGGCCGGCTGGGCTTCTTCCGGGGCGGCCTCGGTTTCGAAGTCGGATTCCTTCATCAGGACCTGTATCTTCGCCTTGGCCCGCAGGTTTGCTACCAACTGGTCGTACAGTTGCTTCTCCTGCGCGCGGCGGAGTTTGTTGTCGATCTTCGGGCGGACCTCGGTGAAGGGATGCGTGAACGCGTCCTTCTTTTCTACCATGGTCACGAAAGTGTAGGTGGAGTCGTTCAGCTTGATGACCGGCGAGATTCCGCCCTTGGACAGGATGAACGCGGCGTCGACGACTTTCTTGTCGTGAGCCTTATCGTCCCTGGCGAGCCAGTAGAGGTCGCCGCCGGACCAGCGGCTGGCCGAGGAGGAGAACCGTTTCGCTATGTCCTCGAACGGCGTCTTCTGCGCGGTATCCTTCTTCGTTACCTTCACGAGCAGCGTGCCGGCCGTTGTCTTGAGCGGCGCGGCGGTCTGCCCGGCGTTCAGTTTGAACAGGCCGGTTACGAAGTCGGCAGGCAGGGCTTCGTCGAGCTGGACGTAGGTGCCGAGCTTGGCCGAGTCGGTCGGAGCGACCTTCGCGGTTTCCGAACGAGGCGGCCGGCCGAGCAGCGAGTCAAGTTGGCTGATCCGCTTGACTTCCAGCAGCGCCGGTTTGTACAGCTTGTCCTGTTTGGAGAGGTCGTCGAATCCGAGGGCATACGCGCCTGACTTGAGGTAGGGGCCGGTGAGTTTCGTCTTCTGCGACAGGTCGGGCACGTTCTTGTTGCCGACGCTCGTCATCGGCTTGCCCGGCAGCAGGGCCGGGGCGCCGGCGAGAGCGTAGAGGCCCAGCAGGGAATCGCTGTTGGCGGTTGCGGCCGAGAACGATGTCGCAAGTTCCTGCATCGGTGCCGGGAAGAGCAGGGCGCGGCCCTGAACTAAGACCGGCAGCTTGCCGTTCACGGCCCAGTCGTGCACTTGCTGTGCCCGGGCCATGCTCGCGGCGGTGATTTCGCGGGCGTGGACCTTGGTCGGTTCTTTGTAGTCGGCGAGGTGCGCCTTGTAGTCGGCCATCAGCGTGGCCGAGTCGAGCACGACCTTGTCGACGGTCATCTTCTTGCGGTACGCGTCAATCAGCATGTTCGACCGGGCGGTGAGGATCTGGTCGACGACCTTGTTGACGAGCCACAGCTTCTGATACTCGGTTTGCTTGATCAGCAGCTTTTCGAGGATGAGGTTGTCAAGGATGCGGCGTTTGCCCTCGGGCGAGTTGAACTGGTCCCGGTAG
Organism: bacterium; assembly: GCA_035505375.1. NCBI lineage: Bacteria > bacterium. The sequence continues at coordinate 4,635 of DATJQV010000080.1, forward strand.
AACGGCGGGATCATGTTGAGCCTGGCCGCGAGCGCGGATGAGTCGATGACGACGCCATTGACCACGGCGAGCGTGTCTTTGCCCTTGGCGATGGCCGCAGTGTCCTGGGTGATGGCCGCGTGGGCCTTGAGGTCGGCAACCGCTTTGTCGTAGGCCTTGGTCGAGTTCTGCTGCTGCATATCCGAGGTGAGCTGGCTGCGGACGTCGGCATAGGTGCGGACAGTCTTCGGCTTCTTCTCGGTCACCTTGATGATGACGAAGCCGTCTTTCACCTGAATCGGCTGGCTGATATCGCCGAGCTTCAGCGTGAAGGCCGCATCTTCGACCGGCTTCTGCAGGGAGCCGCGGGCAATCAGGCCGAGGTCCCCGCCCTTTGCCTTGTCCGGAGCGGTTGAGGCCTGTTTGGCGATGGTGTCCCATTTCTTCGCGGTCGTGTCGGACACAAGCCTGGCCCGCAGTTTGTCGGCCGAGTCCTTAGTCGGCACCTGAATCTGGTAGACGTGCACCTTTTCCGGTGTGGTGTACTTGGTGGCCAGGTCTTTGTTGTAGGCCGCCTTCATGTCTTTCTCGGTCGGCGCGCTGTTGTCTTCGACCGTGCGCTGGTACCATTCCTGGAACATCGCCCGGTTGCGCTGGTCCTCGAAGCCGGACGTGAAGGACGTATCGCGGGCGACGCCGCCAGCGAGCGCGGCTTTGTAGAGCAGCCGGTTGTCGATCATCGTGTCGAGCAACTGCTGCTTCTTGTCGAACTTCTCGTACGCGGTCGGGTTGCGGCTGATGTGGTCGTCGATCTCGATCCGGGTGATGGGGAAGGAGTCCACGAATGCGACGCGGTCCTGGTAGTTCTTACGGAAGCAACGCTCGATGGCGTCGAGCGCGTCGCTGCCGTAGGTCGACTTGGAGTAGCGCGTGGCGACCTGCTCGTAGTACTTCGCGGCATCGAGGTAGTTTTCCCGCAGCTCCTCGCAGAGCGCGAGGCGGTACAGGACGTCGGGCAATTGCTTGTCCTTGGGGTAAGCCGCGCTTAGACCGGAGTAGACCGACTCGGCCCCGGCGTAGTCCGCCTTCTTGTCGAGCAGGAAATCGCCGAGTTCGAGCCGGACGGCAAAGCGGTCGGCCGGCGTCTTGGCTTCGGCGTCGAGCCGTTGCAGTACCGCGTGCGCCTGGTCTACCTTCTTCGCCACATATAACCCGTAGACTGTGTCGAGCGCGGCGCTCACCGGCGTAGTGCTCGCCCCGGCGGCCGCGACCAGGCAGAGCAGTGCGAGAGTCAGAGCTTTCTTCACTGACAGCCTCCTTAGTAGTTAATCTCCATTGGACGGTTAAGCCGCGATTCCGTTACCGGGCAATCAGCAGGGCGACCTTCATCACCGTGCAGGACAGCAATGGAATCACGACGTTGTCGTTGACTTCAATCGGCAGCGCCTCCACCACCGAGGCGGAAACCGCACCAAGAATACCGATTCCGAGAGGTAAATCAAGACCGGGCAGGATTGAGACGACCCACGCGACGATGAGGCAGACGATCAGTCCGGCCAGCGTTCCCTCCAGGGTCTTGCGGAAGATCCTCACCCGGCCGACGGACAGGCCGACGATGGCGGCAGCCGTGTCACCCAGCGCGAGGAACGACACGGCGGCGATGAATACGCCGCTGACGCGGCCCGCAGTCCCGTAGCCGAAGATCAGCATGCAGACGAGCGAGGCGAGCATCAGGTACGAGGCCCCGGTCAGGGACGAGAGTTCTTTGCGGCGGAGCATCGAGCCGAAGAGGACGATGAACACGCTCTTCACCGAGGTGAGGCGCAGCCGCAGGAAGTCGACGAGCAGGAAGATGAAGGACGCCACCGCCAGGATGAGCAGAGCCAGGTGCCAGGGCAGCGGGTAGGCGAGAAACGGAATCAGCAGAGCCGCAAGGTGGGGTAGCTTGCGGTTGAGTTCGGCGCCTAGAATTCGAATCCCCCGGAAAGCTGCTGCGGACTGCCCAGGTCCCGCGCGTCCGGGGCAACGCCGGCGGCATAACCGTAGTCGACGCGGAACCGCTTGATGCGCAGCCCGACCCCGAACGTGAAGTTCCCCTGGTAGACGCCGAGGCGGCCGAAGAGCACGTTGCGGAACCCGTACTCGAGGCCGTAGTTCGGCGTGAAGTCCAGTCCTTCGAGGTTGGCGTCGGCCTCGAATGCCAGGGTCAGGCAGTCGCGCGAGAAGCGGAAGGTCTTGGCAAGGCCGAGCGCCCCGCGCGGCATCACCAGCTCCTGCGTGCCTGTATCCCAGTAAAGCGGCGACGTGCTGGCGTTGCGGATGCGCAGGCCGACGTTGAGGTCGGGCAGCGGCGTGAGCGTTGCCCCGACGTCGAGGCCCATGCCGAAGGCGGAGCCGACCCCGAGGTCCTCGTAGATGAGTTTGACGTTACCGCCGACGCTGGCGTACGGTGACAGCGTCCGGGCGTAGTTGACGTAGCCGACCACCTGGTTCGCGCTGACCTCGGCCGAGTCATAAGGACGGTTATCGGGTCCCACCGGCTGGGTCGTGTCGTGCAACGCCGTCAGCTTGATGCCGGGGATGCCGTTCTGGAGCACGGCCAGCCCGATGGATTGGAGCGGGGAGTGGAACGAAACCCCAAGGTAGTTGTGGTTGACGAGGCCGGAGAAGTCCTCGGAGTGGAGGAACAGAACCGAAGTCCGCGCCAGACCGGAAGTGAGCGACGGGTTATAGTAGATGGCGCTCGGGTCATCGGCCGCGGCCACGACCGCGCCGCCGATGCCGATGGCGCGCGCCGAAGTGCCCAGCTCCTCGAAGTCGTCGGCGTACTTGGTCGCAAGGGTGGTCGCGGCCAGCGCCGCCAGCAGCGCGATCATTCTCAGCCGGACAACGTCGGTTCGTCCGAATCCGCTATTCATCTTTGCTCAGCCTCACAATTCCTGATCCAGCCTTCGGTCTCACACCCGCCGCACCGTGCCGCTCAGCTCCTTGCGCAGCATGCGCGCAGGCGCGCTGTAGGTCGGGCGTGCGACGATCGTCACCTTATACTCGCCCTGGGTTACGAACTTCCCGGCATTGTCGCGGCCGTCCCAGACAATCAGCACCTCCCCGGGACGGTGCTCATGCGGGGGAGCCAGGGAACGAACCAGTTTACCGGAGGAGTCGGCGATGTCTACTGTAATGTCGGCCATTTCGGTCACGTAGAGGGCGATGGTCGTGCCGGGTTTGAGCGAGTCGAACTCGGCCGGGTAGAAGCCGATCAGATACGCGTCAAGTCCGACCCAGTAGTACTGACCACCGTCCGCCTCGGAGATGAAGACCTGGCCGAGCCGGCGCCAGATGGTGATGCCGGTCGGCGAATCGAAGGTCGTGCCTTCATTGCCCTGGCGGCCGAACGACACGATGTACCTCAGTTCGGGGTCGAAGAGGTGTATCTCGGAATTGACCTGGTCGGTGACGTAGACGTTGCCGTGACGGTCGAAGGCGCAGTACGCGAAGCCGGCGGAATCGACGCCGATGCGGCGCTTGTCGATCGTCCGCTGTTCCTGACCGTCGTCCAGCGAGAACTGGCTGATGCGGGTTCGGCCGCGGTCGATCACGACCGCGGCATTGATGCCGAACTCGTTGTAGTCGGCCTTCGGGTCAAGTACGCTGATGCCGGTCGGTCCCTCCAGGTCCTGAGTCCAGGTCGTGACCAGCCTGCCCAGCGAGTCGAACACCGCCACCCGGTTGTTCCCGCTGTCGGCGACGTAGACCCGGCCGCGCGAGTCCATGGCGACATCCATCGGCGACTTGAGCCGCGCCCCCTCATTCGTCATTCCGGTTGCTTTATCCGGAATCACCCCGATCCAGCTCAGTTGCGTATTGTGGTACCTCAACCTGACCACCCGGTCGTTACGGGTGTCGGCCACGTACACCGTGCCGTACTTGTCGCAGCAGATGCCGTGAGGATGGTTGAAATGGCCGGTGTCGTTGCCCTGCGATCCGTAGATGCGCGGCTCGACAAGCTTCACATTGTAGACAATCTGGCTCGTGCCCGAGTTGACCGCGAATAAGGTCAGGATGTGGTCGTCGGTCGATGTCGTCGGGTCATCCTCCTCCACCATTTTGGCTCCGCACATCCCTTCCGGATCGTCGAGCTTGAAACTCCTGCCGAGATAAAGACTGATGTACAGCGAGCCGACACGATTGAAGCCCATGGTGTGGCTGAACGGCGGCACCATGAGGGTCGTCGGTTCGGTGGCAATTAGTGCGAGGAGAAGCGCGAACGGCACTGAAGATATACTAACCTCACCTCGCAGCTAGTCAAGCGGCCTGGGCCGGGTGCGATTAGGGTGAGGACTGCGAGCCCGGCCTGGAGAAGAGGCGCTGCCAGCGCGGGTCGCCGTGCAGTGCGTTGAAGTCGGAATCAGTCCGGGCATCGCGGAGCAACGCCGGGGCGCGGTCCTGAAGCAGCTCCAGCAACTCGAAGGCCTTGTCCTTGTCGGCAGCCTTGGCGCACGCACAAGCCCAGTTGAAGAGCGCCTCGTAGTAGTCGGGTTTGACTTCGATGGCGCGCTGGAACCTGGCGTACGCTTCCCCGGCTGTCGTTCGGGCTTCGCCTCCGGTCTGGAGCAGAGCCAGATCGCCGAGTGCGACGCCCCAGTTGCTGAACGCCACGTGGAAGTCGGGCTTGAGTTCCGTGGCACGCTGGTACTTGTCGCAGGCCTCCCTCAATGTGGCACGGGCTTCGTCGCCGGTCTGGAACGAGGCCAGGTGGGCGAGTGCGCTGCCCCAGTTGTTGAACGCCGCGTCGAAGTCAGGCCTTTGTTCGGTGGCGCTCTGGAACCTGGCGCAGGCCTCTTCGAACGTGGCCCTGACTTCATCGCCGGTCTGGAACAGGGCCAGGTCATAGAGCGCGTTGCCCCAGTTGTTGAACGCCTCGTGGAGGTCGGGCTTGAGTTCGGTAGCTCGCTGGAACCTGGCACAGGCGTCCTTGAAGGTGGCCCTGGCCTCATCGCCGGTCTGCTGCTTGGCCAACTCGTAAAGGGCGCGGCCCCAGTTATTGAATGCCTCGTATTTGTCAGGCTTGATTTCGGTGGCGCGCTGGAACCGGGCGCAGGCCTCCTTGAATGTGGCCACGGCCTCGCCGCCGGACAGGAGCCGGGCCAGGTCATAGAGCGCGTTTCCCCAGTAGTTGAACGCCACGTGGAAGTCGGGCTTGATCTCGGTAGCACGCTGGTACTTGTCGCAGGCCTCCCGCAATGTGGCCTTGACTTCGTCGCCGGTCTGGAGACGGGCAAGGTCAAAGAGCGCGTTGCCCCAGTTGTCGAAGGCCGCGTGCAAGTCGGGTCTGAGTTCGGTGGCGCGTTGCAACCGGGCACAGGCCTCCTTGAATGTGGCTCTGGCCTCGTCGCCGGTCTGGAGCAGGCCCAGGTCATAAAGTGCATTGCCCCAGTAGTTGAATGCCGTGTAGATGTCTGGTTTGAGTTCGGTCGCGCGCCGGAACTTGTCGCAGGCCTCCGTGAATGTAGCCCTGGCTTCATCGTCGGTCTGGAGCAGTGCCGATTCGTAGAGTGCGCGGCCCCAGGTGTTGAACGCCTCAGGCTGGTCAGGCTTGATATCCGTGGCGCGCCGGAACTTGTCGCAGGTCTCGCCGAGTGCGGTCCTGGCGTCGTCGCCGGTCTGGAGCCGGGCCAGCTCGTAAAGTGCATTGCCCCAATTGTACAGCGCGCGGTGCAGGTCGGGTTTGACCTCGGCAGCGCGTTCGAACCGGGCACAGGCGTCCCGGAACAAGGCCACTGCCTCGTCGCCGGTCTGGGACCGGGCCATGTCAGCGAGTGCGACACCCCAGTCATCGAACGCATGACCAAGCGGGTCGAATGCGTCGGTTGCATCGAGCTTCCTGGCTTGCTCCAGCAGGTAGTCCAGCGCGCCCGTGTCCGCCTCGGCCCACGCTTCGCGGGCCTGTTTCACGACCGTGTCGCGCTCGATGGGCAGCTTTCCATCTTCGCGCGGGCAGGCCGCCTCATTCCTTTCGAAGCAGTCTATCGCCGTGGCTGCCCAGTGTTTCCCCACTTCCGCAAGGTCGGTCTCCTCGACCGCGGCCACCTGTTCCAGGGTTTCACGCAGGTAGGAGAAGGGTTCCACCGTCATAGCCGAGCATTCGATGCCGAGCGCCCGTGCGAGGCGCATGAAGAACAGGTCGGCATCCTGGTTGCGTACGCAGTATGCGAGATTCGCGTCTACGCCGAACAACCCGTCCCGGACGTGTGACTTCGGTTCGGCGTCTCCGTGGAGGGTCCAGTAGAGACCGTGCGGATGCTGCCCGTGCCTGCAGAGAATGTCGAACACCGGGTCATTCTCGCCGCCGTAACCCACGACGATAAGGGTCCTGTCGTCGAGCACGGAGTAGAGAACGCTCGCCAGCCGTGCCCTTGCCGCCCGGTCTTCTTTGATCATCTGCGTCGTGCGGAACGCCCCGCCTTGGCCGTGAAGGTGAAGTACCGCGGGGGAGATGGCCCGTGCAGGGTCAATGGTGCCGACGTTCGCAACGTCATACACGTAGTGGTTCACGTTGGCGAAGGCCAGGCCGCGCACTGCGAGAGAGTCGAAGTTGGTGGTCAGAATCCAATCGACCAGGCCGTGCTTGACCAGGCAGGCGGCGTAGAGGTGCGCCATGTTTATTCTGGCCTTGCTCAAGTACCGGTCGAGTACTGCGGCACGCTGGTTCGCGTCGAGCCCTGCCACGAAGCTCGCGTAGTCCGGCAGGCGCTCGCGGTTGAACCCCGGGAACCTGTCCGCGTACTGGTCGAAGTTATCCATCACGATTTCCGCGGCAAGTGGGATGCCGGCTGAGCGGGAAGCACCCGCGCCCAGTAGCAGCGCAGCCTTGCGGTCCTGCTTCTCGTTGTCCCTCAGCTTCCGTGCGATGTCATCAATCGCAGCCAGGCGGCACGACTCCATCATCATTGGATTCTAGGGCGAACGAAGTCCCCAGTCAACTGGACGGGCGACGGGGCATGAGCTGCGTCAGGAGGCCCTTGACCTTCTCGCCGAACTTGCGGCGATGAAAGTACGTGGAATCGGAGCGTAGCCTGAAGCCCGAAGCAAGAGCCGCATCGCTGCCAGTCGGCAATCGACGACTGTGTGCGGCGAAGGTCCAGACCCGGTCGTGCACTCAATGCAAACACCGGCGGGTCTAAATGGGGACCCATTTCCCGTCTTTCCGCGACTAAGTTGCTGAGCTGGAGCGCGTTGGCCAATGGAAACGGCCGGAAATGACGCTTCGGGAATCGCCTTGGGAACCGTTCCGGGAACGGTTCGGGGGGCGGCTCTCGGAGGGACTGCTGACGTGATTAGCCGGGCGACTTCGACGGCGTATCCCAAGACGGTTCCGGCTGCGATTGGCGTATGGAATCCGGATGCGACTTGCGAATAGGTGTGGATGGTGACTTGAGATGCGACGTGCCCCGCGACTCTCAGCGTGGTTGACAGGGCTACCTGCGAAGTGACTTGCGGAGGGATTCTCAGGAGGACCTGCTGCGCGGTTTGCACAGCGACTTGGGCGGCAGGTCGTGAGGTTCCGGACTGGGTTCGGTCTGCCGGGTTGTGGCGGACTAACCTCTCCGGTTGGACGACCTTGGCACGGACATCCGGGCCCTTATTGATGACGTAGACGCTGGGCGAAGAGCGCGGGGAGTCGAGCTACCGCCTCTTGTGCGTCGGCTTGGCCTCGTTCTCGGCGACGCGGGCTTTGACCATGCGCCGCACGAGCGCGGAGGGGATAGGTTCATCTGCGTGGAAGCGGATCGTGCCTTTGCTGGTGCTGTACTTCTTCAGTTCGGCCGCGAACTTGCGGACAGTGGTCGCCCCGGCCGGGAAGAAACTGACGTGGTCCTTGAACGCCGCGTATCCGACAAGGTAGCCGTTCTGCCTGAATCCGGGCATGCTCCAGAAGATGCCTTCGGTTGCATCCGGAGCAGCGGCCCTGATGTCCTTGCGCAGTTTCTCCAGCGTCTTCCTGGTATCTTCGGGCAGCTTAGCAAGGTATTCTTCTACCGCACGGACTCCCTTTTCCTGCTCCCGTCCGCGCGCCTGCGTTCTTGGCTTCTGCATTCTGGCTTCTAGCCTCTGGCTTCTGACCTCGACCGGTCCTTGGAAGCGGCTCCCGCCCTAGAACTCGTAGGTAATCGTGTTGTTCGTCTCGGAAATCATGCCTTTGGTCTGCATCGTGCCGATGATGTGGTCGATTTCCTGCCGGCTGATCTTCTTCTGGAACATGGCGGAGATGGCCTGCGACAGGGTCTTGCGTTTGCGCGGGCGGGCCCGTTTCTCTACCTTGCCGAGGACATGGATGACACGCTGCAGCCTCGCGTCTTCCGCGGCCGGGGCAGGCGCTGCCGCCGCGGCCTTGTGGTGAAGCTCGTTGAGGTTCCCGATACGCCGGGACTTCATGCCGTTGGCGTTCAGATACTTGATGAGCGGGTCGAATCCTTTGTCGCGTGAGAGCACCAGGCATTCGGGCTTGGGCGTCTGGTCGTATGCCCGACCGAGCTGGAAGGCGATGAAGAAATCGAGCGCGTTGCTGCCGTTCCCGGTTATCTTCTGCCATTCGACCCGCCCGCCGAGCTGCTGTGCCCGCGTCACGAGGTCAAAGGGAACGCTCTTCTGGTCCGCGCCGACGAAGATGATTACGCGGTAGCTGTCGTCGAGGTTTGCCAGCTCCACCTGCTGCACGTTCTCGAAGTCCACGAGCAGCAGTTGCGTCTTTTCATGTGTAGTTTGCATCGGCTTCGATTCTCGGTCGGCAGGGGCCGAATGTCAAGCAAGGTCAAGGCACCCGGAACCGAGATGCGGCTGCTCGTCGGACGCGCTAGTCGGTCACCACCGCCCTTGCCGTCTGCGCACCTGATTTCACAAAGTACGCGCCTGCCCTGCGCACCGGCAGGAACTTCGTACCCGCAACCGCCGTCAGACTCAGTACGGCTCGGCCCGTCGCGTCGAACACGGTGATGGGGACGCTCGCGCCAGTGTGAAGCGCGATGCCCTGGCGGCAGGGATTGGACAAGACTCTGATGCCTGCCGGCAGGGATGCAGGGGCCTTCTCCTCGGCTACGCCATGGACCCATGGTCCGCCGCCGTCGGTGGTCTTGAGAATCGTGCCGTTGCCGCCAACTGCGTAACCGGTATCGCCGCCATGCGGGAAGCACAGGCCGTAGATCGGTTCGGTAGTAGCTCTGTCCTTTGTAGCCCAGATCTCGAGGGCACTATGCGTTACGCCGATAAACCCGCTGTCACCGCAAATGAACGCGAGGGTGTCAAGCGGCATGCATATCCCGTGGAAACCACCGGCAACGTAGGGACATCTCACAGTATCCCAAATCGGGCCGAAGGTCGCGGTGTAGCGGACGATGCCGTAACCCGTAACTGTATCTTGCCCGATGAGGTAGCCCTTGTCCGGGTTGGTGGGCGAGAACGCAGCGCCGGCCAGCGTTGCTGAAGGTGCCCCGGAGTTCTGATAGCCGCTGTTCCCTATGACAAGTCCCTTGACGCCGACAACCACGCCTTGGCTGTCCGTCGCGAAAGCGGCGCTGGTTGACCGGTCCAGAGGCCCTCCCACGACATGGTACGTCCAGCTGCTGCCGCCATCAGTGCTCTTGAGAACCGAGGCCAGGCTATCCGTGTGCAGCACTCCAATCCAAACGGTATGGCTTTTTGAGGGGAACGACACGTAGGTCAGCGGGTCGTAGGTGGGAGAGGCGGGTTTCATCCAGGTTGCTCCACCATCAGTGGTCATGACGATTGCTCCAACGTCCCCGACCGCAACACCGTTGTTGTCGTCCTTGAAGAAGACCGCCCTCAGCCCCATCAACGTCCCTGGGTTCTGGAATACCCATGTCGCACCGCCATCGGTGGTCTTGTAGACTGAGCCCCCACTCGACGCCGGTGCGCCGACCGCGTATCCGACCTGCGTGCCCTCAGGGAAACTTACACCCCTCAGGTCATCCATCGTGCCCGAGGTCAGCTTTGTCCAGCCCGCGAGGGCAATAGAGCATAGCAGCGCGATGCTGCCCAACACTGCCGCGTTACGCCGAAGTACCACGTCCACACTTCCTCCTCTTTCTGCCCTTCCTTGGATGCGAGACTTCTAGTTGCCCGTGTTCCTTCTCGTTCCGGCACGCCTTGTCCACGAGTGACCGGCCGGGAGCCATGGTTCACGTGCCGGCGAGGGAGGCCGCACGAGGCGCGATAATGTAGTTTAGCTCCCTGCTCCTGACTGTCAATGACCAGAGGTTGACGCGGACTGTGTCATCTCATAATCCGACAGTGAACGGGAGTGGGTGCGGCGTGCACAACGTGTGTCAGCGGGCTTCGCGCAGGTCTTGGCTCGCCCGCGTCACCATCACCCTTCCCTCCCGTTCAACGGGGAGGGAACATTAGGGAGGGGGAAGGGTATTGCGATGCAGGGGTGAAGGTCAGCACGTCGAAATGAAGGCCGTCCCTGCACCCGGGTTATCCGATGCCCGATTCAGGGAAGACGTGAGCGTGCGGCAAAGCACATGTAGGCGCACGCAGCAAGGCGGGCGCGCCCGTTAGACAGCCAACTGGCGTTGGCTGCAGCTACTTGCCCTGTGTCGGGGTTTTGGGGTTGGTCTTTCCTGTTGTGTCGGGCTTAGCAGACGGTGTTACGTGGGCTGAATCGGGCCTGACCGGCCGCTGGTGAAAGCTCGGTCAGCCGCCACCGGTTCCACAACCGACCATGGTCATTACCACAAATGACAACACCAGCAACCGCCAACTCACTACTCTCTTCATGTCCTATTAGACCCGTTAGTCACCTGCCGGGTGCTACCGGTACGTGGGAGGTTAAGGTCGATCGTTTACTTAAGGTCAGCGGCCGGCATGGCGGCCCGCGTTGAGCAGGGAGTCGAACCTGGGGTTGATGGGACCGCCGAGGCGGCGTGCGGCCTCGAGTTGCGTGCGGGCATCGTCGAGACGGCCGACGTTATACAGGCAGACGGCGAAGTTGTGCCGGACAGCGGGGTTGTCCGGAGCAAGCTGAACCATGGTGTCGTACTGAGCAAGGGCCTCCGGGTAACGGTTCTCCTGCTGCAACGCGGTGGCCAGCTCGAAGCGGAACTCGACCCGGCCCGGAGACAGCGCGACGGCTTTACCGAATTCGATGAAGGCAGGTTCGAGCTCTCCCCGGCGTTCATATGCTCTTCCGAGGTAGACGTGCGACGTGGGGTTGGACGGGTCGGCGCGGACGGCGTCCGACAGAAGCTGAAAGGCGCGGTCGGTCTCGCCGCGACCGAGCATGATGATGCCGAGGTTGCGCGAGGCTTCAGCGTGGCCGGGCTGCGTTCTAAGCGCCTCGTTGTATGTGGCGATGGCCCTGGTGGTGTCGCCCTCGTGGAAATAGACCGAGGCAAGGTTGGTCAGGCTCTGCGCCGCTTCCAGCTTCCCGCTGCCGTGGTGCACCGGATACGTGGTCAAGGCAAACGCGGCGAGGACCAGGGCGAGGGAGGAGAGAGAGAAGGAGAGGGAGGGGCGAGGGGCGGGGGATGAGGGACGGGGGACGGGGGACGGCGGACGGGTAGGGCGGACGAGGTTGAAGAGGCTGACCAGCATCGCGCCGGAGAATGGCAGGAGTGCAGGCAGAGCGGGAATGCGGTAGCGGGAGAAGACGAAGAACGCGATGACCGAAGCGGCATACCCGAAGTAGAAGACGACCAGCGACAGTCGAAGCCGGGTCGTCGACCACGGATTAGCACCGACGAACACTGATGGTCCGGAACGAGTCTGTGTCAGTCCGTGTTTATCTGTGGCTGGACTCGGACGGGTGAGGAGTATCATCGCGGCGAGGCCAAGGCCGAAGACCAGCCCGAACGACAGCAACGGCAGACGCAGCACCCATGAGTAGCGCGCGAAGAAGTACATGTCCTGGTTGTCCGGGACCTCGAAGTTGTTGAAGTAGAGGATTGTCTTCCGCCAGAGGAGCCTGGCAAAGTCGCTGCCATGGCTGGTCGCCCAGCTCAGCGCCGCGTGCGTGTAGAAGCGGGAGACGCCGGAATAGGACAGCGTCCTGCCGGCAGCCTTGTTCGCGTACTCCGCGAAGTCGGCCTGCTCGAAATCGGGGTTGGGCCTGACCCAGGGCGGCTCCTGGCACTGGCCCGTCGGGTTGTATGGGCTGTTGCCGATGTAGAGGTTCTGGCCCGCCTGGGTCGTAGTGAGCGTGAATTCGTGGGCCAGAACGGAATTACGGATGGACACCGGCGCGATGATCAGCAGCACACCGAGCAGGCTGGCGCCGGCAGGCAGGAGGACGCGGAGCCGGCCAGAGTCCGGAGACTTGGTGTCTTGGTGTCTTGGTGGTAAGAGTCCGTTTCCGGCCGTCGGCTTGGGGCCCGTGGCACGTGGCATGAATGCGAGGGCCAGCGGCAGGAGCGGCGCAAAGAGCAGCGTGTTGGCGCGGGTCAGCGCTGCAAGCCCGAGCCCGATGCCGCTCGCAAGTGGCCACAGCCAACGCCCGGCCGTGGGATTCTTGATTTGGGATTTTGGATTCTGGATTCCGGCTTCTGGACTGTGGGTTGTACCTTTCGCCTTGAGGCTTGAGGCTCTAACGAACAGCCACAGGAAGAGGGCGATGAGGAAGACGGCCAGCGCCGTCTTTTCAATCTGACTCTCGTAGAAGATGAGCGGCTTGTACAAGCCGGCGATGGCCGCGGCAGCAATTCCGGCACGCCAGTCGAAGAGACGCCGCGCCGTATCATAGACCAAGAGCAGGAAGACAGCCGCCAGCAACAGCTGAACGAGGTAGACGGCCCAGTAGTTGTGGCCGAAAACCGAATAGATGAGGGCCAGGAAGTAGGGGTACAGCGGGTCCTGATAGAACGGCTGGGCTGCAGCCTTCCCTTGGACAATGGTCATGGCCCATGTGTCATAGGCCTGACCGTCGATTACCGGCCGGGTGAAGAAAGGTGAGCTTGAGATAGCGACCAGATTGGCGACGCGCAGGCCTAGCCCGAGCGCGAGGACCGCGAGAAGGAGCCAGACTCGGGCCGAACCGGATTTCACCACGAAGACACGAAGACACGAAGTTCCCGGAGTCCGGGCTCCCTTAGAGTCTTTGTGCCTTGGTGGTACAGTCCGGTCTCTGACGCCCTCAGCGGGCCGGTGGCGCGGTTTCACAGGCTTGGAGTCTATGGTCGTGCGCCTGTCCTGTAAAGTCAGGCAGGACTCAGCGACAGGCCGGCGGGGTTGGACCGGTGACGACTGACGGCTAACAGCTTACGGCTGACAGCTTACGGCTTGCAGACTACAGCTCTCGACTTGAGCTTGTGCTTGTCTGCCAGCTTCGCCGTCCTACGGTCTCCCGGTGAGTGCTCCACCGAAGAAGAAGCCGAAGCCGAGGACACAGTCACAATGCGGACAGGAGTACATGATCTCCTTCTTGAGCGTACCTTCGATCTCCTTGAACACTTCGTTCTTTCGGTCTGAGCCGGCTCTTGGATCCAGAATCACCGTTTCCTTGCAGTACGGGCACTTCGCCATTTCGTTCTCTCCTTTCGTGCGTTTCCTGGAATACGGCCTCGGGCACGGCTTCATTGTAGGCTTGGTGAGCGAGGATGTCAAGGCGGCGGAAAGCGCCGAAGGCGCGCTAATCTACAATCTCGAATCCACAATCTGGAATCACGTTACTGTCGGCTGTTAGCTGTAGGCTTGCTTGATGTCCCGAAGCACCTGTCCCTGGTTCCTCCGGTTCCCTAGGATTGACGTTCGATTTCTATGGGCGATGGCTCAGTAGGCCGCCTTGATGATGGTGGTCGCTTGGCCGCGGTGCCGGGACAGATCCCCTTGCATTGGTGACATGAAGTAGACTCCGGGCCGGAGGCCTACGCCGATTCGGTCGCCTCTGCAGATGGCGACCTGGCGGCCGGTGACGTCGGAGAGTGCAAATACGTCGGTCTCATGCCCAACAACCCGAGCAACGGAAGTGAAGGGATTGGGCTCTACCAAGAGGCGGGTCGGATTTGCCGGACGCCGAGACAAAGGTTCCTCAATGCCGACATAGCCATCGGGGTCGGTCTTGATGAGATAGACATCCCAGTTCCCTGCGCCGAAGGACCAGGTGCGGCCTGTGACAATGTACCCCCCGTCTGAGGCCTGCCGGACCGAGCCACCTTCGTCGCCACCCGTCCCACCATAGGTTCTGGTCCACAGCGTATCACCCAAGGCGTTGGTCTTGATGAGGTAGACATCCTCGTCCCCTGCACCGAAGGACATGGTGGAGCCGGCAATGATGTAGCCGCCATCTGAGGTCTGTTGGACGGAGTTGCCGACATCGTTGCTTGTGCCGCCGTAGGTTCTGGTCCAGAGTGTGTCACCCGAGGCGTTAGTCTTGATCAGATAGACATCATAACCCCCTGCACCGAAGGACGTGGTCCAACCGGCGATGATGTAGCCGCCATCCGAGGTCTGCTGGACCGATTTGCCCCAATCATCATTCGTCCCGCCATAGGCTCTGGTCCACAGAGTATCGCCTGAGGCGTTGGTCTTGATGAGATAGACGTTGGCGCTGTCCGGCGTCCCCGCGCCGAAGGAATAAGTGAAGCCTGCGATGATGTACCCACCGTCTGAGGTCTGCTGGGCCGCCCTGCCCTCGTCGACGTACTCCCCGCCATAGGTTCTGGTCCACAGCGTGTCACCAAAGGCGTTGGTCTTGACGAGATAGGCATCGTAGCGCCCTGCGCCGAAGGACTCGGTGTAGCCTGCGATCATGTACCCACTGTCTAAGGTCTGCTGGACCGACTGGCCGTAGTCGCTCTGCGCCCCGCCATAGGTTCTGGTCCACAGGGTGTCGCCTGAGGCATCGGTCTTGACAAGATAGACAGCGGCGTACCCTTCGTAGCCTGCGATGATGTAACCGCTATCTGAGGTCTGCTGGACCGACGCGCCATAGTGGTATACCTTCTCGTGGTGGGTTCTGGTCCATTGCGTTTGACCAGAGGCGTCGGTCTTGATGAGATACAGGTCAGGACCCGATGAGCCGGGGACGGTCGTGTAGCCTGCAACAATGTAGCCGCTGTCTGAGGTCTGCCGGACTTCGCAGCCCCCATCGTCGCTCGTCCCGCCATAGGTTCTCCACCAGCTCGTTTGGGCGGAGGCAATTGTAGTGAGGCAGGTTGCGGATAGCAGCGCAATCACGCAAGGAGCGAAGACCTTCTTGGTCACTCTTCCCCCTTTGACGTTCGTGGTTCGACACCTACTCGGAATCGAGCCGGGTTCAGCGATGCCGACCGGGCCAGAGAAAGCAGCCGTCCCTTGATGTTGGTCTCGCTGAAAGGGCAGGGACATCCCGTATTCCGGGTCTCCGTATGGGACATCGGCAATCCCAGTACCATGTCACGTCTATTGTAATTCCGGCACTGTCCGGGTCAAGCCGAGGGCCGCATCGGCGGTGCGGCTGAAACCCAGCGCCGGGATGAGCATCCTCCCAAGCGCTGGGACAAGCATCCTCACAAGCACCGGGACAAGCACCCTCACAAGCACCGGGATAAGCACCCTCACAAGCACCGGGATAAGCACCGTCCCAAGCGCCGGGATAAGCACTCCTCCAAGCCCCTGGACAAGCACCCCTCCAAGCCCCTGGACAAGCACCCCTCCAAGCGCCGGGATAAGCACCGTCCCAAGCGCCGGGACAAGCGCCGTCATAAGCGTCGGGATAAGCACCTCCCTAAGCCCCGGGATAAGGTCCGGGGGAGACCTCCCCCCAACGACCCCTGGGCGGGAAATCAGCACTTAGCTCAACTTTCTCTTGTACAAAAACGAGGAAACCGGGTTATTACTATATGAGGACGGTCGATCGAACGTGGATTCTTGCTCTGCGGTCTAGCGCACGACCGTGATGGGGACTCGGGCGCTGCTGTTCCCGGCAGAGACCGAGATGAAGTAGACTCCGGCGGGAAGTGCGGAGGCGTCGAGGCTGAGCCGGTGCGAACCTGCCCTGTAAGCTTGAGGGGCGAGTTGGACGGCGACGCGGCCGGTCAGGTCGAACAGGGCGACGCGGCAGGAGGCAGGACTCCGGAGGCTGACGTTGAGGTTGAGTTGGCCGCGGACCGGGTTGGTTAGCAAGTGTAGACTCGGGACACGATCCGAAATGTCGGACATTTCGGTCATGTCCCTGCGCTCTTCGGCGATGCCGGTCTGCGGCAGGCGCGGTCTGAGCGTGCCGTCGGCGACAAGGCACATGCCGTAGAACCAGGAGCGTTCGCTGGGACTGCAACCGTCCCTCAGTTGAGCATCGAACCATTGGCGGAAGGCCTCGGCGAGCGACACGCCTTGTCCCAGCGGGGAGTAGAAGTCGCCAAAGTTGAGCATCGAGCCGGTCTTGGTCGAGCCGATTGCGCTGAGGCCGTCCGAGGTCTGAAATACGTAGCGGCCGCCGCAGTAGCCAGATTCGACGAAGCGGACGTTGGAGCAGGCAAAGAGGTCGTAGAAGCAGGCGTGCGGGTCGAGCGACGGTATCGAGGTCGCATAGAACCAGTCCATCGAGTCTTTGTGGTCGTAGTACATGGCGTGGCCGCCGGGCCAAGAGTGGGACATAAGGGCTATCCATTGGTAGGCGGCGGAGTCGATGCGCGGCTGGTAGTCAAGGATGCGGGTCTGTTCCGAGTCGCTCACGAGCACGCGGTCGTGGTAGAGCAGACCGACATTGCTGTCCCAATCGGTCGCCCAGGGTGTCCAGTCGTCGTCGATGTAGACAAGGGCGCGGTCAGTGACCGCCAGTTGGTGGCTCCGGTATCGGTGGTTCTTGTCGAAGTAGTTCACGAGCAGCGACTCGGCGTTGCCGATTTCCGATGCGGGCAGACGCGAGACAGAGATTTCCGGGGTGATGCTACCTTCATGGACGTCGTAGACGGAGTCCGAGCCGGGCACGAGGCTGTCGAGCGTGTCGGCGAGACGGGCCAGGCTGTCTTTCCATGTGCCGTCAAGGTCCATGAAGAAGAGGTCGCAGGGGAACTCTTCGTAGCCTTCGCCGTTGTCGCGCACGCCGTTGTCGTTCCAGTCGTCGATGAGCTGGAACCAGGCGATGGGCAGGTCGCCCACGAGCACCGCCGAAGTCATGCCGGTATGGTACTCGGCGGTCAGCAGGGCCTTGAGCGATTCGGCCGAAGTGCCGCTGACTGAGAAGACCGCGACACCCGTGGTCTCGCGTCCGAGGTCGGCGACCAGCGTGTCGAGTGACTGCTGCAGAGATGAGACGAGCGTTTCCTGGACGAAGAAGTCAACCCGCGGGCTGTCCAGCTTGCATGGGACCATCAGCGTGCTGACCCGCCACGGGCGCGGGCGCAGCGCTGCGCGCCACTCGGCGTGGGTGAGGGGCTTAGAGCTGTCCGGACTCATCCAGCGTAGGGGCGTTACGCCTGACGTACCGGTGGAGAGAAGCAGAGTAAGCGAGAGGATGAATTGCATATGCTACCTCACTTTGGTAACCGGGCAGACTTCGTTGCCCGCTCGTATGAAATAGGCGCCGCCTGGCAGACTGCGGCCATTGTCGTCGCGGCCGTCCCAAGATAGGGAGTAGGGACTAGGGATTAGGGATTGGGGAGGAATCAGAGCACGGACGAGGCGGCCGGCGGAGTTGAAGATGCGGAGGGTGGAGGTCAGTGGTCCAGTGGTCAAGTGGAGGACTGTGGAGGAGGAGAATGGGTTCGGTGAGACGGTGAACGGTGTACGGTGTGCGGTACTCGGCCGCTCGGCGACGTCGAGGTAGCCGAGGCCGGTCAGTTGAACTACTTCGGTTGAAACGAAGTCCCCGGCGTGCATCCAGTGGCCGACATGGGCGTACAGGGGGCCGGATGCCTGCGTCGATTCCTTGATTGACCAGAGCGAGTCCTTGTACCATTCGTAGGTACGGACATAGCTGGATTCTATTGCGGGCACGGATGACACGACCGTTGCGATCCGCTGGTACATGGTGCGCTGAATCTTGAAGCAGTGCGGGACCGCGCCGTAGGGTACGACCACGTCTTCGGTGTCGAGCACCGTGCAGGTGTCGGCCCAGACCTTGAGCGTATCGACAATCGTGTCTCCGGTGAACTCGCCGATGTAGGTGCCGGCGAGGCCGAAGCGCCAGGTGTCGCCGATGTTGAACGGAACCCGGTAGGCGTTGACCCAGCGGACCGAGTCGCCGAGCAATTGACGGGCGCAGAGCAGAGTGTCGCCGGATTCGTAGCAGGTATCGGTCGTCACGGTATCCGGTGTCGGGTGGGCTACCTGACTTATGACCCATGCCGAGTCGCCGAGGCGCACGGTTTCGGCAACAACAGTGGCTGTGTCCGCGCTGTTGCTCGTGACAATGGAATCGAAGGGACTGGGAATCAGGATGTGGAAGGAATCGCGGGCCGCGTCAATGGCTTCGGCCTGCCGATGCACCGCAAAGCCGAGGTACCTGCCGACCGGGCCCGCAACTGCGGCCGTCGCGAGCAGGACAAGCAGCGCGGTCAGGCGCATGTGGGTTCCATCGTGCCGACTCAGTCTAGTCCGAACCCGCTGCCGGTCAAGGGTGCGTCTGCCGGTGATTGACTTTCAGGCGAAAACGGCAAGAATACTCTTCTTGACCAGCGCCAAGGCACAAACCGAGATTACCCGATTGAGCCGGGAGCTCTCTGAGCACAACTACCGCTACTATGTGCTCGCCCAGCCGAGTATCAGCGACTATGAGTATGACCAGATGCTGAAGCGGCTCCAGGCTTTGGAACAGGAATTCCCGGACCTGGCCCGGCCGGACTCGCCGACCCGCCGCGTGGGCGGCGAACCGCTGAAGGAGTTCACGTCGGTCAGCCACGACCCGCCTATGCTTTCGCTCGACAATACCTATTCGTACGATGAGCTGCGTGAATTCGACACGAGGGTGAGAAAGGTCGTTCCGACCCCGGTCTATCTGGTGCAGCAGAAGATCGACGGCGTCGCGGTCTCACTGAGCTATGATGAGTTCGCGTTCATCCGCGGCGCTACCCGCGGGGACGGCACGACCGGCGACGACATCACCACCAATCTGGTCACCGTGAACTCGGTGCCGCTGAAGCTGCGAGAGGAGCGAAAGGGCTTCGAGCGGTTCGAGGTCAGGGGCGAGGCGTACATGCCGCGGCGCGAGTTCGAGCGCATCAATGCCGAGCGGGAGGAGGAAGGGTTGGCGACGTTCGCCAATCCGCGCAGCGCGACCGCGGGCACGCTCCATCTGCTCGACCCGAAGCTGGTGCGTAAACGCAGGCTGGATTGCTTCGTCCACACCGTGCCGCGCCGCATCGAGCGGATTGCGACCGACCACGAGGTGCTGGACGCGCTCAAGGAGCTCGGGTTCAAGACCGCGCCGGAGAGCAGGCTTTTCACCGGTATCGATGAGGTGATCGCCTACTGCGATGGCTGGCAGGCGCATCGGCACGACTTGCCCTATGACATCGACGGGATGGTTATCAAAGTCGACAGGTTCGGCGACCGCGAGGAGCTCGGCATGACCGAGAAGAGCCCGCGCTGGGCCGTAGCCTACAAGTACCCGCCCGAGGAAGCTGAGACCAAGGTCTTGAAGATATACTTCAACGTAGGCAGACTGGGGACCGTGACCCCAGTGGCAGAGGTTGGGCAGGTCTTCATCTCCGGCACGAACGTCACTCACTCGACCCTGCACAACATGGACGAGGTCGAACGGCTCGACATCCGCGTCGGCGACACCGCGGTCATTCACAAGGCGGGCGAGATTATCCCGCAGATACTGCGGGTGGTGCCGGACAGGGGACATGGCAGGCGGACAAAGGTGGCGATTCCCGAGAAGTGCCCGGCCTGCGGGACGAAGCTCTTCAAGGAAGCGGACGAGGTCGCGTGGCGGTGCGTGAATGCCTCGTGCCCGGCCCAGCTCAAGGCGAGGCTGCTCCATTTCGGCGCGCGCGCGGCTCTGGACATCGAAGGGCTTGGGGAGAAACTGGTAGAGCAACTGGTGAGCACGGGTCTGGTGAAGAACCTTGCGGACCTGTACGAGCTGAACCTGGAGAAGTTGGTAGAGTTGGAGCGGATGGGGGAGAAGTCCGCACAGGGAATCCTCGCCGGGTTGGAGGCGAGCAAGTCGCGGCCGTTCACGCGGGTGCTGTACGGCCTGGGAATCAGGCATGTGGGAATCCACGCGGCGCGGCTCCTGGCCCAGGCGTTCGGTTCGTGGGACCGGCTCCGCGAGGCGGCCGCAGGGGACGGGACAACCGCCAAGGACGCCAAGAACGTCAAGGGGAAGAAAGTAGATGAGATAGCGATGGTGCCCGGAGTGGGTCCGGTCGTGGCCGAGTCCTTCAGGCACTTCCTGGCGGACAAAGAGAATGTCGCATTGGTCGAGCGGCTGCGCGCAGCCGGGCTGCGGTTCGAGGAGAAGACCGCCGGCGGGCCGCGGCCTCTTGCCGGAAAGAAGTTTGTTCTGACCGGAACATTGGAGCAGCAGTCGCGCGAGCAGGCGACGGAGCTGGTATTGTCTCTTGGCGGCAGCGTGTCGTCCTCGGTCTCGAAGAAGACCGACTACGTCGTTGCGGGCGCGTCGCCGGGGTCAAAGTACGACAGAGCGAAGGAGCTGGGCGTGAAGATAATAAGCGAGGCCGAGTTCGTGAAGCTGGTCGAAGAGAAAGGACGATAGGTGGCAACACTCCGCGAGCACTACGAGCAGCAGGCCGGGTCGGACGCCCCGGTACAATACCTGAAGGGCATCGGGCCGCGCCGCGCCGAGATGCTGGCACGGGTCGGCATCGAGACGATTGAGGACCTGCTGTTCTTCGCGCCGCGACGCTACCTCGACCGTTCCCAGATGTTGGCCATCGGCGACCTGAGACCGGGCGATGAGGCGACAGTCATCGGCACGGTGGTCGCGGCCGGCAGCCGGCGGCTGAAGAGTTTCAAGCCGGCAGTGTCGGTCATGGTGAGGGACGCAAGCGGGATGATTGAAGCGGTCTGGTTCAATCGGCCCGACCTCCGCGAGCGCTTCCAGCCCAACCAGGAGATTCTGCTGTCGGGACGGGTCAGCCTTTATCGCGGAAAGCAGCTCGTGAACCCGATGTTCGAGCTCGGCGAAGACGGCGAGGGCTTCTCCTTCAAGAACGCGATAATACCGATTTACCCGTTGACCGAGGGCCTGTCGATCTGGGCCATACGCAACGCGGTGCGGGCGGCGCTGGACCGTTGCCGCGACAGTATGCCCGAGACGCTCCGGCCCGAGATTCTCGAACACTATGGATACCCGGGCATCGCCGACGCCCTGGAGACGATGCACTTTCCGAAGGACATCGAATCCGCGCACAAGGCGCTCGAACGACTGAGCTATGAAGAGCTGTTCTACTTCGAGCTGCTGCTGGCTCTGCGCCACCGGGAGAACGCGCAGGCGCGCAAGGGAAGCAGCATGAAGGAGACGGGTGCGCTTACCGGGCCGTTTATGTCCGCCCTGCACTTCAAGCTGACCAAGGCGCAGGAACGGGTGCTGGCGGATATCAAGCAGGATATGGCCGGCGAGTATCGCATGAACCGGCTGCTGCAGGGCGACGTGGGCTCGGGCAAAACCGTGGTCGCGTTGTATGCCATGCTGGTGGCCACGGAGAACCAGTGCCAGTCGGTGATGATGGCGCCGACCGAGATCCTGGCCGAGCAGCACTATCAGGGCTGGCACGAACGGCTGGCCGGCATCGGTGTGAAAGCGGCGCTGCTGACCGGTTCGACCCGGGCGGCTGAGCGCCGCGAGATCATCGCCGGCCTGGAATCGGGCGCGGTGCAGATGGTCTTCGGCACGCACGCACTCATCGAGGAGGGCGTCAAGTTCAGCCGGCTCGGGCTGGTCGTAGTCGACGAGCAGCACCGGTTCGGCGTGATGCAGCGTGCCGCATTGCTCAGCAAGGGCGACAATCCGGACTTCCTGGTAATGACGGCCACGCCGATTCCGCGCACGTTGGCCATGACTGCCTACGGCGACCTCGATACGTCGCTGCTGGACCAGAAGCCGCCGGGCCGGCGGACGGTCGCGACCCGGTTGATGAGTAACAACCAGCGGCAGCTCGTCTACGAGTCGACCGCCCGGCACCTGGATGACGGCGAGCAGGCGTTTGTCGTCTGCCCGCTGATTGAGGAGTCGGAGAAGCTCGACCTGGCGTCGGCCGAGAAGACGTTCGAGCAGACCAGCGCCGCCTTCCCGAAACACCGAGTGGGACTGGTCCACGGCCGGCTGAAGCCCGACGAGCGGGCGGACATCATGGAGAAGTTCCGGCGTCGCGACCTCGACATCCTGGTCGCGACCTCGGTCATCGAGGTCGGCGTGGACATCCCGAACGCCACCGTGATGATAATCGAACACCCGGAACGCTTCGGGCTGGCCCAGTTGCACCAGTTGCGGGGCAGGATCGGCCGGAGTGACAAGCAGTCGTTCTGCATTCTGCTGGCCGGCCAGTCGGGGATCGGCGATTCACTGGAGCGCCTGCGCTTCTTTACCGACACAAGTGACGGGTTTGCGCTGGCCGAGAAAGACCTTGAGCTGCGGGGACCGGGCGAGGTGCTGGGGACGCGTCAGCACGGGCTGCCGGATCTGCGCATTGCCGACATCGTGCGGGACCGCGTCGTGCTGCGGCAGGCGAGACGGGATGCGTTCCGCCTGGTCAAACTCGACCCGCAGTTGGAGCAGCCGGTCAACGACCGGGTCAGGAAGACGCTGCTGCGCCGGTACAAGGGCCGAGGCGAGCTTGCCGGGGTAGGGTAGGGCCGGCTCTAGGCCGGCGACTCGTAGATGCGGTAGGTCTTGTAGACCTTGCCGCCCCACATCGTGATCGGCCGGATGATGGCTATGTTGTCTTCAAGTATCAGGGAGAGTTCGCCCCGCCGGTACCCGAGTTTCCGCGCACCCAGGAAACACTCGTAGTAGAGCAGTGAGTCGAACCCGAGGTTGTGGAACTTGTACTTGACTCCCAGGGTCCAGAGGCGCGCCTGGTCCATGCGATTCCTCTCGGTAAGGAACGTGAGCCAGCCGAACGGGAAGAGCGAGCCATGCAGTCTCTTCAGAACCTGGTTGTAGTCGGGCAGGGCGACGCACATGCCGGCAATCTCGCCCTTGTAGAAGACCAGGGGGCAGAGTTCCGGCTTCACCAGGGGCTTGAGCTGTCTCGCCAGGTCCGTGATTTCCGCATCAGTCATGGGCACGTGGTCCCAGTTGTGTGACCACGCGTCATTGTAGACATCCTTGACGAAGACGATGTCCCGTTCGAGATGTTTGAGATCCACGGGGCGTACCTCGACTTCCGGGTTCTGCTTCAGTCGCGTCATGACCCGCTGCAGTTTCTCCGGAACCGGTACGTCCACCGGGATGACATAGGCATACATGTCCTTGACCTTGGCGAATCCGCAGCTCTCGATGAGCGTTGCGTACCACGGCGGGTTGTAGGACATCTTGAGCATCGGCGGGGAGTCGAATGGGCCGATCAGCAGCGCCACCTCGTCGTTAAGCGATGGGTTGGCCGGGCCGTAGACTTTGTCCATGTCCCGCTGCCTGCCCCATATCTTGACCGTGTCGAGCAGGGCGGCCGCTACCTGGGAGTCGTTCTCCGATTCAAAGAAACCGAAGCAGGCGACCTTGACCCCGTGGTGCCGGTTGTAGTTACGGTCGAGAATCGCCGCGACTCGGCCTACCACCTTCCCGTCATCGACGGCCAGGTACAGGTCCCGTTCGGCGTGCTCCCAGAAAGGATTGCAGCCCGGGGTGAGAGTGTTCTTGAAGTCGGAGATCAGCGGCGGGACCCAGTTCGGGTCGTCACGGTAGATCTGAAAAGGGAGTTTGACGAAGCGGTCGAGGTCCGCAGCGGACTCGACCCGCCGAACCGCGGTCATGGTTCAGGCGATGATGCCGCACTTCCGGCCCGCCTGCTCGAACTTCTCCAGCGCCTCGTCCATGTCCGCATCGGTATGAGTCGCCATCACCGCAGTGCGGATAAGCGAGCGGTTGGGCGGGACGCCGGGCGGAACGAAGGCGTTTGTGAAGATGCCGGCGTCGTAGAGCGCGCGCCAGAACGTAAGAGTGCGGACGTCGTCCCCGATGTGGATGGGCAGGATGGGCGTGACCGACGTGCCGAGGTTGTAGCCCATTCCGCGCAGGCCCGTGCTCATCCGGTGCGCGTTCTTCCACAAGTGCTTGCGGCGTTCGGGTTCGGCCTGAAGAATCCGGAGCGTCTCGATCACCGTGGCCGTTGCCGCCGGTGGAATAGCTGCGGAGAAGAGCACCGTACGCGCATTGTGGCGGATAAATGACATTACCTCCGCATCGCCGACGATGTAGCCGCCGATGGAGGCGAACGTCTTTGAGAACGTGCCCATGATGAGGTCGATCTCGGCTTCAACGCCGAAGTGCTCAGCCGTGCCGCGCCCGTGCTTGCCCATCACTCCCACGGCGTGCGCCTCGTCGACCATCAGCCGCGCCCGGTGCTTCCGGACGAGCGGGACCATCTGGTCGAGCGGAGCCAGGTCGCCTTCGACCGAGAAGACGCCGTCAACGACGACAAGCTTGCCCGCCTGGACATCGGCCGTCGACAGCGCGTGGTCGAACGAGTGCATGTCGTTGTGCACGAACCGTTTCACCGTGCCGTACGACATCTGGCATCCGTCCATGATGGACGCATGGTCGAGTTTGTCGGTGATGACGACGTCACCCCGTCGTATCAATGAGGAAATCGCTCCGAGGTTGGCCGAGTAGCCGGTCGAGAAGACTACACAGTCATCCTTGTGGTAGAAAGAGGCCAGTTTCTCCTCAAGTTCCACATGGATGTCAAGTGTCCCGTTCCCGAAGCGCGATCCGGTACAGCCGGTGCCGTACTTCCGGATTGCCGCAATTGCGGCCTCCTTCACTTTCGGATGCGTGGTCAGACCTAGGTAGTTGTTCGACCCCATCATCAACAATTCCCGGCCGTGGATAATAACACGCCGGTCAGGCTCCGAACTGATCGGGGTAAAGTACGGGTAGTAGTCGTTGTCCTTGGCCTGCTGGACTATCTTTGCGAACTCCTGGCATTTGTCGAATAGATCCACGCCGGGATTCTAAGCACAGCCTTCCGAGTGTCAAGCTCGGTGCGGGCTTGATTCGACACCGGTCCGGGCTATATTACGAACGTGATCGAGTTCGTCATCGCACTGGCCCTTGCCGCGTCGCCTTCCCGGTCCGATTTCCAGGTCCTCCGCGTCATGTATACATCTGACCTTCACGGTCGAAGCGCTCCGAGCATCGACTTCGGGTCGCCCGGACTGCCGCGCCGCAGACTCGGGGGCTGGGATAACCTGCTTCGCCTGATAAGGAAGGAGAGGACCGATGCGACTCTCCTGCTTGATTGCGGGGACTTCGGATTCGGTTCTTCGTCAGGCGACAGCTCCCAGGGTCGGGCCGCGGTTGAGTTCATGAATTCGGCCGGTTACGACGCCGCGGTTCCGGGACCGCGTGATTTCAACGGCGGCGCCGAGAACCTGGAGATCCTGGCCCAGGCAGCGTCGTTCCCGATTCTCTGTGACCCCATGCTTGATGTCGCGCTCAAACGTCAGGTTCCGCTGTTCCGTCCATATCTGGTCAGGGACATGATGGGCATGAGAGTCGCGGTCATCGGGATCGCCGATCCGGATATTGCGAGAGTTAACGCCCGCGCCGACGTTGCCGGATGGGTCGTGGATGACCCGCTGGTGCAGATGGCCCGGTACCTGCCGCTAGTGCGGGCCGAGAGCGCCAACGTCATCATAGTCATTGGGCACCTGAGCCCGGACGAAGGGTGCGCCATCGCCGACGGCTTCAGGGACGTCGACCTTGTCATCTGCCGTGGCAGCGGAACGGGCGTCGAGAACCGGATGACTTGCTCGGGTACGAGGCCGGTGCTGACTGCGGCAGCGTACGGCCAGCGGCTGGGTGTTGCCGACTTGCTGTTCAGCAAGACCGAGCACAAGGTCTACCAGACCGAGGTGCACCTGCTGAACGTCGAGCCCGGCTCGGATACATCGGCAGTGGCGGCATGGTTGAAGAGGCCGGCACAGGAAGATTCGGCCGAGTGTGTGAACACGCAGGAGTACTTGCCGGACAGCGCCGGTCTGCTGGCGCTTGGTCAGATGGTCGCAGACGGTGTGCGGCGCCAGGCCGGAGCCGACATCGCGGTTCTGCCGGCCTACGAAATAGAGTCCGGCCTGGCCGCGGGCAGTATCGACCGGGAGCAGTTGTTCGCAGTCGCGCCCTATCGGCGGAGGGCAAGGCTGGTTTCGATGGACGACACCACGCTGGCGCGGCTGGTCGCACCCGAGAGCGCCGACCAGCATGAGGCGGCGCCGTTCCTCGCCGGGGCCGACTACTTCGTCACCGGCGACACGCAGGCATGGCCGGAAGTCTCGCGCGTCGCGCGTGTGCGCGTCCGGAACCGGGCGTCGGGCAACTTCAATGTCTTGACCACCGAGCAGTGGCTCGAACGGGCGCGAATCCCGGTCACCGGGAGACTGCTGCCCCAGTCCCTGACCGATTTGTGGATAGGGTTTGCCGCGAGTGCTGAGACGCTGAAGCCCGTAGTTCAGCCGGTGCGGCTCTATCCTGCCGCTCCGGGCATAGTGCGGAAGCAGTCCGGCGGCCTGGTGAACATCAACACCGCCGATTCCGCGTTACTGGAGTCCCTGCCGGAAATCGGGCCCAAGACAGCCGAACGGATTATCGAGTACCGCGAGACCGTCGGCCGGTTCAAGTCAATCGACGAGATACAGAACGTCAAGGGAATCGGGCCGAAGAAATACGACCGGATCAAAGCGCTAATTACCGTGCGCTAGCGCGCAGGGAGTTTCCAGGTATCAGTTGCCAGTTTCCAGTAAACGGACAATCCGGTTACTGGAAACTGGTCGCCGGCAACTGGCCACTCGCGCCCGGCGCGTCAGTACGTGCGCGCGTAGTAGATGACCGTTTCGGTCGGCTTGCCGCAGACGATGCACTTGCCCGGTTTGCCCTGGTCCGCGGTCGGCATGTTGCGGGGCGTGGTCTTGGTGGCGTCGATCAGGGCGTTCTCGCATTCCTGCGCCTTGCACCAGTGGACCCGGACGTAACCCGGTTTGGCTTCCAGCACCGTCTTGAACTCGTCCAGCGACTCGGCGTCAGACGTGCGGCCGGCCACGAACTCGCGGGCCCGCTTCAGCATGCCCGCCTGAATCTCGTCAAGCAGCCCACCGAGTTGGGTCGGTAGCTCGGCCAGAGGCACGAACCGCTTGCCGGAGCCGTCGCGCGGCACCAGCACGCACTGTTCCTTGGCCACGTCCTTCGGCCCGATCTCGATCCGCACCGGCACGCCGCGCATCTCGTGTTCATTGTACTTCCAGCCCGCGGTCTGGGTAGTCCGGTCGTCGAGCAGGATGCGATAGGCCGACAGGCGCTCTTTGGTCTCGCGGCACTTGGCGAGCACGGCTTCGTCGTTCTTGCCGAAGAGAATCGGGACCATGACCGCCTGGTGCGGCGCGACGCGCGGAGGCATGAAGAGACCCTTGTCGTCGCCGTGGGTCATGATAAGCCCGCCGATGAGACGGGTCGAGACTCCCCAGGAAGTGCCCCAGGGTCGCTTCTCGGTGTTGTCCTCGTCGAGATAGCGGATGTCGAACGCCTCGGCAAAGTGCTGGCCGAGCAGGTGCGACGTGCCGGCCTGCAAAGCCTGCCCGTCCGGCATCATGGCCTCGATGGAATACGTGTCGACCGCGCCCGGGAACTTCTCGCTCTCCGGCTTGGCCCCGGCGAGCACGGGCAGGGCCAGGTCGTTCTCCACGAAGTCGACGTAGAGATTGAGAATCTTGAGCGTCTCTTCTTCCGCTTCCTCGCGCGTGCGGTGCAGGGTGTGGCCTTCCTGCCAGAGGAATTCGAGCGTGCGCAAGAACAGGCGGGTCGCCTTCTCCCAGCGGAAGATGTTGCACCACTGGTTGATGAGCACCGGCAGGTCGCGGTAGCTCTTCACCCATTTGGCATACATCGTGTTGATGATGGCCTCGCTCGTGGGCCGCAGGGCCAGCCGCTCGGTCAGCTCTTCATCGCCGCCGTGCGTGACCCAGGCGACCTGGGGCGAGAAGCCCTTAACGTGCTCGGCTTCCTTGGTGAGGAAGCTCTCCGGTATGAGTGTCGGGAAGCAGGCATTCACGTGGCCGGTGTCCTTGATCCGCTTGTCCAGGCGTGCCTGCATGTTCTCCCAGAGCGCGTAGCCGTAGGGCCGGATGACCATGCAGCCGCGCACCGGCGCATAGTCCGCCAGTTCGGTCTTCAGCACCACCGCGGTGTACCACTCGGAGAAATCTTCTGACTTGTGGGGAATCGCTTTGACGAGGCCGTCTTCTTTCATGGTGGCCAATCTTAGCGGTGCTCGGAATAGAGTCAAGCATCCCGAACGCAGAGGGCGCGTTGGCTGAGCAGACATGTCTCGCCGGTTCCGGACCGCAGCAAGGCAGCCTGACCGGTGCAAGGCGAGCTCGATGGGCGTGTGCGCTTGACGATTGCCCCTTGACTTGACTCCATTGCGTTGGGAGCTATTCTCTAGCCAGCGACGCTGGATACAGCGACGCCGGGAAGCCGCCGCGACGTCCTTCCGTCGCCAGGAAGACTGAATTCCTATCCGATTCGGGAGGTGCAGAATGTCACGTGACCGCGCGCTCGCTCTTGGTGCCGAACTCACTTTGTCTCACAACCGGGCCTTAAGACACCTGGCCATGCTGTTGGCTTTTTGCTGCTGCCTGTCGGCAGCTCATTCCAAGTGTCTGGAAACGACGTTCTTCGTGCCCGACTCGCTGTGCGGGGCCATGAACCTGGATTGTGCCGCATATGACTCAGCGACGAATACGGTGTATGTCGGTGGCGGGGCCGGCAACTGCGTCATCGCTATCGACTGCGCTACGAACGAGAAAGTTGCGAAGATACCGACCGGCCAGCCTGTCACGGCCATATGTTACAATCCTGCGAACAACAAGGTCTACTGCGCGGACGATGGCGGTGAAGTAACCGTGATAGACGGCGCGACTAACCATGTGCTCGCTACAGTGCCCACGGGGCAAGACCCGTTCGCGCTCTGCTATAACCTCCAGGACAACAAGGTTTACAGCGCCAATCACGGCAGTGCGAGCGTGACGGTCATCGACGGCGCAGGGGATTCGGTCCTTGCGACCTTGCCCGTCAGCGACTATCCGCTCGACCTGTGCTACAGCCCACAGTGTGACCGGGTGTGCTGCCTCAACGCGGGCGGCAGCGGCAGCGTGACGGTTATCGACGGCGCGGCTGACACGTTAATCCTCACGGTACCGGTCGGACGCTACCCGAACGCGCTCTGCTGCGATCCCCTCGACAACAAGCTGTTCTGCGTCAACTCGAGTGACAACAGCGTGACTGTCATAGACGTCGCAGGCGGCCGTGTGCTTGCCACGGTGCCGGTGGGACACGGCCCGAGCGCCGTCTGTTACAACTCCCAGAACAACAGAGTGTACTGCGCCGACTATGACAGCTACGACGTGACGGTGATAGACGGAGCGACCGACCTCGTCCTCGACACTGTGCCCGTCGGCATTGGGCCCATTGCACTGTGCTACAACTCACGTGACAGCAAGGTGTACTGCACCGGCTTCCTGAGCGACGACGTGACCGTCATCGACGGTGCGACCAGTCAGGTCGTCGCGACCCTGACGGCCGGGTCGTACCCGCGCGCTGTCTGCTACGGTCTTCAGAACGACAGGGTCTATTGCACCAACGAAGGCAGCAGCGACGTGTATGTGGTAGACGGCGTGTCCAACAGAGTCATCGATACCGTTATCACCGGAAGCTACCCGTGCGCCCTCTGCTATGACGCGCTCGACAACAAGGTCTATTGCGGGAACGAACGCGGTACCGACGTGAGCGTGATAGATGCGGCAGCCGATCGGGTTCTTGCTGTGGTTACCACGGGAACCCGGCCCAACGACCTCTGCCACAATCCTCAAAATGACAAGATATACAGCGCGAACTACCTGAATTCCAGCGTGACTGTGATCGATGGCACGACCAATGAGGTCATTGCGACCGTAGCAGTGGAAGGCTACCCTCGTGCGCTCTGCTACAACTTGGTGAACAACCGAGTGTACTGCGCGCACCTCATGAGCCGTTGCGTGTCGGTGATAGACGGCACAACTAACGAGGTCATCGACACCGTGCGAACAGGACTTGGGCCCTGCGCTCTCTGCTACAATCCTCGGGAGAACAAGGTTTATTGCGCGAACCGCGATGACAGCGGTAACGTGACGGTAATAGACGGAAACTCGAATCAGGTTGTGGCGACCGTCGTCGCCGACAGCCAGCCTCATGCCCTCTGCTACAATACGCTTGACAACAAGGTGTACTGCGCGAACGGCTACAGTAACGACGTAACCGTCATCGACTGTGCGAACGACTCAGTACTCGCTGCAGTGGCAGTCGGGCGCTCTCCCTGCGCCCTGTGCTACAACGCGAGGAACGACAGGGTATACTGCGCGAACCAGTATGGCCGAGACGTGACCATACTGGATGGAGCTTCGGATTCGGTGGTGGCAACCGTCGCGGTTGGTGGTTACCCCGACGCCATCGTCTACGACGCTGACAACAACAGGGTCTATTGTGCTGGCGAGGACGGCGACAGCGTGACCGTCATCGACGGGGCCACGAACGGCGTGGTCGAGCAGATTGGAGTCGGCTCGCAGCCTTGTGCGCTGCTGTGGATTCCTGGCCAGAACCGGGTCTACGTCGCCGACCATGAGTGGTCGAGCATCTCAGTCCTGCGTGATTCGCTGACCGGAGTCCATGAAGCCCTGAAGCCACAGGTCCCAAGCTCCAAGCCGTTGCCTACCATCGTTCGCGGAATGTATCGTATGCCGACATCTAGCTCGATGGGTGGGGCGTCGTGCGTGTTACTCGACATCAGCGGGCGTAAGGTGCTGAACCTGCGGCCGGGCGCAAATGATGTGCATGCCCTGGCTCCGGGCGTGTACTTTGTGAGGGAAGCTCAAGCTCAAGCCCAGGCCGTCCGCAAGGTCGTCCTCACAAGATAGAGCAAGCGGGAGTCGGGAGCAGCGTGTCGGGAGCGGGGAACGGACAACGGCGAGTTGAACCGGACTTCACTCGGAGTTCCCCGGGCGACTGACCGCGCGGCTTGCCTTATTGCTCTCCGAATTGCTGAGCAGATTGTCTGCCCCGCTGCTTGGCGAATTGCTCTCCGGGGAGCTTGCCGGGCAATCCTCCGCGCAGCCAGCGGAAGACCCCACCGGACTGCGCCCCCCGCGGCCTTCCGAGCAGCTCGCCGATCTCCTCTCCGAATAGCCTGCCCGGCAGCATGCCGGGCTGCTGACCACGCAGCTTCGCGGATTTCTCACGGGATAGCATACGGAGCAACCTTCGGAACTGCTTTCCGGGTAGTTCTCCAAAGAGCTTCCACAATAGCCGGGGGGATGGAATAGGGGAGATACGGAAAGGGTGAATACTGAATTGAAAAGAGAGAAGTTAGGAGATTTCCGGGCCGGGATTCTTGGGGACTTATGAGAAACTGGGCAACTGCTGGTTGCCTCCCGGAAAAGACCCAATCGTGCTGCAATTCGGTGCGCGCAGGACGCCATCCCTGCCGTAACATCAGGCATAACGCCACCTTTCCGTTCGCGGTCCGAGAGCCTTGACATCCGAGTGTGCTGCTAGATAATTGTGCGAAGACATGAATAGAAAGGACGAGAGTCTCTACCTCTCAAAGCTGGAACAGGTTGCTCCGCTGTTGGTGCGGGGATTGAGGCTGCTGCCGTCGGTGGAGACGCTGGGTGAGTTCTCGTTCTCGCAGGCGACCATCCTGCAGGCCCTGCTGATACGCAGGGAGTCGCGCATGAACGACCTCGCCCGCTTTCTCGGGCTGTCCAAAGCCAACGTGTCGGGGCTCGTCGACCGGCTGGTCGAGAAGCGCTTTATTGCGCGCGAGCATGGGGTGGAGGACCGTCGGGTTGTGATCGTCCGCCTGACCGCCAGGGGCTTAAAGGCCGCGCGGGCCTTGGCACTGGCCCAGCGCAGGAACCTGTCCCGCATGATGCGCCGCGTCCCGGAAGAGAACCTGAAGGTGTTCATCGAGACGCTGGAGCAGATGGCGATGGCCCTGCCCGAGCAATAGCAGGCGGCCTGCCGCTTTGCGTGCGCCGATCGCGGCCGGCGACTTTTTTCTTGCGCGAGATGGTCAACTTAGTATACTGTCTATGTGGACAACTGTATATCAAAGCGCAGCGGTGGTGGGGCACGTCTGAGCGTAGTGACGGGGGCAACCGGTCACGTCGGCAACGTCCTGGTTCGTGAACTCATCCAGCGGGGCGAGCGCGTCCGCGCCGTTGTTCATCCTTCGGAGACAACAGAGTCGATTGCCGGGCTCGACGTCGAACTGCTGCGCGTCGACGTAAGAGACTACGGTTCCCTGGTGTCGGCGTTCTCAAGCGCCGACCTCGTTTACCATTTGGCCGGGATCGTCACCATCTCCGGCGGTCAGCAGAAGCTTCTGCACGAGGTGAATGTAGTGGGGTCGCGCAACGTGGCACGGGCATGTCTGGAGGCGCGGGTGCGGCGGCTGGTCTACACCAGCTCGGTCCACGCCCTTGAGGTGCCACTCGCAGGAGTGCCGCTCTGCGAGACGGTCGAGTTCCGGCCCGAGGCGCTGGACGGCGACTATGCCCGATCAAAGGCGCGGGCCAGCATCGAGGTCCGGAAGGTACTGGAACAGGGATTGGACGCGGTTATGGTGTTCCCTTCCGGCATCATCGGCCCGTACGATTTTCGGCTTTCGGACATGGGGAGCCTCTTTGTGGACTTCGCCGGCGGCCGTCTGCCGGCGTATGTAGACGGCGCATACGACTTCGTGGATGTGCGGGACGTCGCTACCGGCTTGATGCTCGCTGCCGAGAAAGGCCGGCCGGGCGAGGGTTACATCCTTTCGGGCGAGAAGATTTCGGTGAAGGATCTTCTCACATTGCTGGAGCAGGTCACCGGTGTGCGCTCAAGGGCCCGCCGTCTACCCATGTGGCTGGCGCGTATCGCGGCCTGGTTCGCGCCAGCATACTACCGGTTGCGACGGGCCAAACCCAGATTCACCAGCTACTCGCTCCGGGTGCTGGCGTCGAACTGCCTGATGAGCTGCGCGAAGGCTGAGCGTGAACTCGGATACCGAGCGCGTCCTCTAAGTGTGACGGTTAGGGACACGATTGGGTGGTTCGTCGCAACCGGAAGGCTGCATCTGGAGTTGCCGCGGGTCGGCGCTGCCGCACCATGAACCTGATTCTGTCGGCCCTGTTGGCCCTGAGTGCTCCGTCAGCTACAAGCGCGGACTCGGTCTGTTGTCGAGCTGAGTACCTAATGTTCCATCGACACCTGAATCAGACATGGCTGGATTCAGCTCAGGCGATTGTGTCCACCATCCGGCGGCACGAACCCGCGAATGAGGCCGGGCTCTGTCTTTGGGCGCGAATCTGCCTGTTGACTGGCGACGGCGGCACCGACCGGAAAGAGAAGCAGAACTGGTACGTCAAGGCAAGAGCCACCGCCGACACGCTGAGACAGCGTAATCCGGAGAATCCCGACGGCCACATGTGGTGGGCAACGGCTCAGGGCCGGCTCGGCCAGCTCAGGGGCATCCTCAGCTCTGCGGGCATGTCCGGGTCGTTGAAGAGCGAGTACGAGCAGGTGCTTAGGCTGGACTCCGGCTACGCGCTGGCCTGGTACGCCATGGGGCGTCTATACGAGGCGCTGCCGTCCCTGCTGGGCGGCAATCTCAAGCGGGCCGAGGACTATCTGCGTCACGGACTGGTTGCTGATTCGAACTACACCACTATCCGACTTGAGCTTGCTCGCGTCTATCTGCGGCTGCAGAAGCCGGCCGAGGCCCGCCGAGAGCTCGAGCTGCTGCTGAATACCAGCCAGCCGACCGACCCGGCCGAGTTTGCGCTCGACGACCGACCGGCGGCTCTCGCGCTTCTCGACTCAATTCAGCCGAAGCAGAAACAGAGCTCCCGGCTCTAGAACAGCGACGCCATCCGGCAACGGATGGCGTACCGCCGAAAGGAGCTGGGGGATAGGGATTTGAACCCCAACCGGCTGGTCCAGAGCCAGCTGTCCTGCCAGTTAGACGATCCCCCAATGCAGAAAAGGACAAAGTGCCAGGGACAAATGACAAAGTGAGGACCGAGCTGGGATAGGATATGCCGGATGGAGGCAAAGTCAAGGCAGGCGAGCGCCGACAATAGCCGCAGTCAGAATTCGGAACGCAGATAGCAGAAGTCAGAAGGGCCGGACTACTACGGCGGATATCGACTAGTGTCTGAGCACGACCTTGACTGGACAGGCGGCATACCCCGACGCGTGTACAAGATAGACGCCGTCGGGCAGGGCCGCGCCCGACGCCTCATGGCCATTCCAACTAAGCTCGCCGGAGGTCGGCACGTCAGCACTCCAAACTAGTGTTCCGGTAGACGAGTAGATGCGCACTGGCGCACCCGGCGTGAGCCGGGTCAGTTTCGCTTCATGTGAGAATGGGTTGGGGAAGGCTACGGGTGTCACGCATCGGATGTCGGACGCCGGGCGTTCGGCGATGCCGACCGACTCAGGGTGGACGATGATGTCGCAGATGATTGTGTCTCCGGATTCCCGGATGTTCCTCACGCACACGCCGGTGGAGAGGTTGTTGCGGTCCTTGCTAGATGGGATGGTCGTGGAGTCGAACGCGGTGCGATTCCAGTTGCCCGGAAGAACATCCGAGGTGTCTCCCAACTCCGGATGGTAAACGTGCGGGTCGGGTCGGGTTCCGTTACCGTGGTCAAGGTGGAAGGTTGAGTCCTCTTCCATGTCCACGTAGCGGTACATAGCGCTGCTGTAGTAGGGGTCGATGTGCCAGATGGCCAAACCAGCGCCGGGCAGCGGCGTGTCGAAGCCACGGTGCTGACGGTTCTCAAGATAGAAGCAGGTGTCGGTGTTAGTGCCGCCGCGCCAGACCTTGTATACGACCGGCGTGTCTTCGATCGGCGGGATGCGAACATTGTACAGGTTGGTCGTGACCACGGTAGGACTTACGAAGCCGGCCTGGTTAAGGCACCAGGCATCAGGATGGGACGGGCTCCATGGCGTGTTGCCTCCCGCGCCCCATGCGCCGTAGGACATCAGGCTCCAGTAGCCTGCTCCCCAGTAGTATCGGTTCTGGTCGTACAGGTCAGGCAGGCCGACGAGGTGGCCCATTTCGTGACACATTACCGCAATGCAGCACATCGTGGTGTCGTGCGCGGCGGTGACCATGGCGTACTCGGGCACGTTGGTGACGCCGTCGATAATCACGCCGTCGTTGGTCTGATAGCTGAACGAGGGTATGGCATGGGACCAGAGGCAGTTGACGTCGCCGTTGTCCGAGCCGTCAGCTCCGGCGTGGACCATGAAACAGGCGGCGATGTGGCCGTCGTGGTTCAGGTCGAACTGACTGAAGTCAATGACGGAGTCAATCTGCGCCATGTTCTCTTGGGCGAGCTGGCCGCCTGTTGTCAGCAGGTAGTCGCCATCGTAGTACCGCGAGTAGTTGTACTTCGACGTGAACCAACGGTCGCCGGCGACTCCGCCGCGCACGTGGAGGTTGCCGTAGGAGCACTCCAGCCAGTAGTCGTTCAGGCTGCCGGCGCGATGGGGAGGACCTTTGTACACGCCCGTGGAATAGAGCATTGAGTCGTACAGCGCCGGGGGACGAGCGAGCGTGTCGGCCTTGTTGTCGGGGAATTGCATCAGAATGGCTACCGTTTCGAGGTCGGTCTGGTCCTTCACTCGATTGGGCCCGGCTACCTCGACGCCGGGCGGGTAGACCGGCAACGGTCCGTTCGTGCCTTGGATCGCACCGGGTCGCGGTGGCATGGCCAGCGCAGCAGCGCAGGCTGTCAATATCAGGAGACGTTCTCGCATCTTGTACCTGAGCGCACTTCGGCGCAACCACAATACATGAAAGCGGGCCGCCGGTCAACCAGTCGGCTTTCTCGACTTCTGACGTCTGCCAGTCTGTTTCTCGTTTCTGCTCTCGTCCGGCCATTCATGCCCCGCTTCCTTGACTTGCGTCCCGCATCTCCTATAATCGGCTCCCAAACCCCTGTAGCTCAGGTGGATAGAGCGACGGTTTCCTAAACCGTAGGTCAGGCGTTCGAATCGCCTCAGGGGTAGGATGAAAAGGATATCATGCGCTTTAAGGGCAAACACTACGTCAGCAAGCGAGACCTGAAGGAAGACCGGTTCCAGCAGCTCGTTGAGCGGGCGATGGAGTACTACTACCGCGACCGTCAGCGGGTGTGGATCGGTGCTGCGGCTGTGGTTGCGGTAGTCGTCATAGCCATCGTGTTGCTGCAGAACCGAAAACCTGGCGTGAACCTCCAGGCCCAGATGGCGTTCACCGAGGCCGTCGGTATGTACTCAAACAACGACTTCGGGCGCGCAGAGACCGTTTTCACGGACATTGCCACAAGGTACGGCGGGGATTTCGCCGGAGCGAAAGCTCACTTCTATCTGGCGAATATCTACTACAACACCAACCGGCTGCCGGATGCCAAACGGGAGTTCGGCGTCTTCCTCAGCCGGGTGAAGAACGATCCGCTTCTGAGCCCGTCGGCCCAGTTTGGGATTGGCAACTGTGAGGAGCAGTCGGGCAACAACCTTGGGGCGGCCAAGTCCTATGAGGCCGTCTGGCAGAGGTGGCCCAAGTCGCCGCTGGCGTATGATGCGATGATGGCGGCGGGCAGAGCCTATCGTGATGCCAATGACTTCGCCAAGGCCGAGGCCATTTACCAGGAGCTACTCACGAGCAAGCCGGCGGGGGAGAAGGGCGAGGATGTGAAGATCGAATTGGCCCGGATCCAGGCTCTACAGAACAAGTTTAGATAGTCCGGCCGCCGCCCGAACTGAAGGATCACGCTGCTCGGGCGGCGTCGCCATTGAGGCGCGCGTCGGTATTTGCCTGTGTCGTCACCCACGGGTGTCTGCGATCGCGGCCACGAATGGCCGCGATCGTTCTTTACAGGGGTCAGAATGACCGAAGTTCTCTCAGCGGGGTCTGCGCGTGTTGGTAGTCGGATGGCGACTGGCGAGCCTCTGACTCGCGAATCGCTGTATGGCGACGAGTAGGTCGTCGTAGGCCCGGTTCCATTCATCGCGGAAGTCAAAGCAGGGCTGCGAAGCCAGCGTGTCCGGCAGAGCGCAACTGTCAGTTCTCGCCAGGAGCAACGTAACATGTCGTCCGTTGAATTCTCTCGCCATGACCGTGCCCAGGTCGTGTTGCACCCAGCTTGCTGTGACCGAGGAAGCAGAGACAACAGCGATGACGATGTCTACCGGTCGGACCGAATGGGCTATCCAGTTTACGACAAACTTGCCAGCCGACATGTCGAGCTCTTCAATCCACCGGGAGACCTGGTCGCGGCGCAACTCTGCGGCCAGCTTGTGGGCGAATTCGTGGTCCGTGTAGCCGTAGGGTATGATGATGTGGGGCCAGATGCTGCTGGTGAGAGATGGAATCGGAGGCTCCGTTCTCATGACTGCCTATTGCCTTGCGCCGCCGGGCAGTCGCGCGAAGCCTGTGCTCCGGTGCCGAACCTGGCCGACGTTTGCCACATTTGTCGACGACAGGTTAGCCGACGGGTCTGCGATGTCAACGAGGTGTGGCCCTAGAATGCCTCGGATTCCTGCTCATCAACCGTCGTGGCGAGATAGTAACCCGTCATGACCTTGCGTTCCGGCTCGGCCTCGACCCACACCGCCGCGATCCAGAGTTCATCCTTTGACTCGGGCAGGACGATTTCAAGCAAAGCTGAACCTCCATTGCTCGTCCCGGCCCGGTGTTCGTTGGACGTGAAGTGCTTCGAGTCACGGAGTCCCTTGGCGAAGTCCGGCTGGTCGGCTCTGGGCCAGGCACCCAGCACTACGCGACCGGATTCGTTTGGACCAAGTTTCCATTCGTAATAGAGGACCAGCCGCGTAGCCGGGCCCGGAACAAACGGCGCGGCGAACACCAGACGATATCCGGCCGGGAACGGGCCGGGCACGGAGATTTGCCCGGCAATCGACTGAACTCCAGTTATCGCTCCGAAGGTCTGGACCTTCACGGAATCCTCTGCTGTGCTGGTTATGGTTATGCCGGCTGGAGCGATTCCCGGCGCCGGTTCGGCGAGGCGGGCCAGCCAGTCGACGTAGTCATCCTGACTCCGGGCCGAAGCATGCTGCTCGCATGCCGGCAACAGGTTCTCCACCGACAGCCTGCCGCCCACAACGAACGGCACGCGCGGGACAAGGGTCGTGTGCTCGCGGTAGCAGCCGGGCACAATGCAGGCGCTGCCGCGCAGGGCGACGACCTCTTCTTCCATCTCCTGCGGCCAGCTCTCGCCGGCTATGTAGGCGGTGTGGTCCTCGCCCGGCGTAGGTGCGAAATGGACGGTACCGCAGTTCCGACAGGTCACTTCCTGCTTGATGTTGTCCCAGGGTGTTTCGAGTTCTTTTCGACAACGCGGACACGAGTAGTGCCAAATCATGAGGTTATTATCTCCTTGGTCGAGTCAGACAGCACTATATCGTCCGGTAAACCTGATTCTCTGTCAAGGCTTGCTCGGTGCGCGAGTCGACCGGCACTGCCCGCTCACGAGGGCAGGCTCCGCTCTGTTGCGCCCGGCTCCATGCCGTGGACAGGGCAACTGGTCAGCGGGTCAGCGCACGTCTAGCCCCGGCCGGCTACTCTGTCTTCTGCAACTCCGCCACCAGAGCGTCCGCCTCGGTCTGGCTGAACCCTTGTTTCTTGCACGCGGCGGAGAACGTATCCGCACCCATTACCTCGAGATATCCCCTGAGAGCTTCCCGAAGGACTTCCGTGCTGTCATAGACGCCGGCCTTCGGGACGTCTGCCCAAGCCTGCAAGTAGTTACTTAGCGCGTCCGCGTCATCATCCTTCACCACGTAGAGATGTGCTATTGAAGCCCGCACTGAGACAATGTCTGCGTAGTTGTTGACGGACGTTGCAGCGGCAAGGGCGCTCTGGTAGTGAGAAAGCGCGCTGTCATACTGGCCCTGCTCGTGCAGGCAAAACCCGATCAGCCTCTGGTCGAAGGATACGCCCTCAAGCAGGCCGGCCTTCTGGTTTATCGCCAGCGCCTTGCTCAGGCAGGAAAGCGCGGTGTCGAAATCCCGGTCGTAGGTCCCATGGAGGTTGCCGAGTTCCGACAGCGCCGCGGCCCGGCCGACTGAGTCGCCCGCCTTGGCGGCGACATCCAGAGAGGCCTCCAGCGAGGAGATCGAGGCGTCGCTGGTCAGATGGCACCAGAGGTTCACGTAGGCGGTGATGTTGTGGAGTGCGGCCAGCTCCGAGCCCTTGGCCAGCGGAATTGCCTTCTCCAACTCGGCCAGTGCCCCGAGATAGGATGACGCGTCCAGCGATTCCGCTGCCGCGGAAAAATGGGCCCTTATCTCGGGGTTCGTGCTCTGCGGCACGTGGTCGAAGTAGATGACATCACCTCCCGGCGTATATTCCACCGGCTTCCAATCGGTCCTTCCGGCCCAGCCGGCCCTAAGCCGACCGGGCGCGACCAGCAACCCCATGCAAACCAGTGCGAACAGAACGGGGCTTGCGATCATGCGTTCATTTCGGTCAGTCATCACTTGCCTCCATTC
Organism: bacterium; assembly: GCA_035505375.1. Lineage (NCBI taxonomy): Bacteria > bacterium. The sequence continues at coordinate 44,308 of DATJQV010000080.1, forward strand.
ATTCGACTTCCACAGTCGGTGGCCACGGTCAACGTTGAGTTACTTCGCCTTCAGCAGTTCGATCTGGCGTTTTGCCTCTCCCACATAAAGACTGTCGGCGGCGGGCGCGTTGGCTATGATATGCTCGTAGTCGTCAACCGCGGCCGAGTCCAGCCCGATAAGCGCGTGCGCCTCTGCTCTGAAGAAGAAGGTCGGGATCATGCTCGGGTCGAGCCGGATCGCCTCGTCGTAGTCCATTATAGCCAGGCCGGGTTCGTCCATGGCTTGATGCACGAGACCGCGGTTGCTGAAGGCGAGGGCGAAGCTCGGATTCAGATCCAGCGCACGGTTGTAGTCCTGCATTGCGAGGGCATGCTCGCCCTTGTCTTCATGCGCGAGCCCGCGGTTGTTGCAGGCGTCGTCCCGGCTTGAGTCCAGCGCCAGGGTTCGGTCATAGTCCAGAATCGCCAGGTCCGGCTTCCCTTCATCGCGGTAGGCAATCCCGCGGCTGTTGTAGGCGTCAGGGTCGGCCGGATTAAGCCTGATCGCGTTCGTATAGTCCTCAATGGCCGACGCATTCTCGCCAATGGCGTGGTAGGCTCGCCCGCGATTGTAATAGGCGACGCTGTCAGTCGAGTCCTGCTCTATCGCCCGGTTGAATTGCTGGATCGCCGCCAGAAAGTTGCCCTCGTCTGCAAGCGCATTACCTTGCTCGACCGGGTCCGCGTCTTCCTCTTCCTGGGCACGGGCTCGGCCGGGCCCAAGCAGAATCAAGACGCTAATCGCGATGCAACTCCACAGCTTACTGCTTCTCATGATGGCTGGCTCCTTTCAAGATCGACGGCGAATTATGCGAGCCATCCCATGGTTGTCAAGGACTGCATATGCGCCGAGGGACCGGCGAAGCGCTGTACGAAAGGACAACTAACGATGAATGCTCTAACAATGGCCAGGCAGAATCGAGTGGCCGGCTCGGACAGCGTGCCTACTCGGTGACGACCACCTCTTTCGTGGCCTGAGACTTTGCGCCGCGCAGGAAGTAAATGCCGGGGCTGAGGCGGCCGACGTCGTTCGCGCCCGGATGCAGGTCGAGCACCCTGCGACCGGAGATGTCCAGCAGCGCGCTCGACGCCGGACGCTCCACGCCTGACGACGGAGGCAGGAACAGCAAGCCGCGGGCAATCGTGGTCCCGACCTTCACGTTGCTCAATCCTCTATCCTTCAGTTCCTCTACGCCGGTCTGCAGGAACCCGAACCGGATGTAGTCGCCCATAACGTTGTCGATGTTCCCGATGCTTGCCGTATCGCTGGCGGCGGAGCAGCGCCGGTAGGCTGAGCCGTTCCCGTTGCGGTAGAACCGGTCGTCCGCGCCCGCGTCACCGCGCCATGTAATCTCGACAATCAGGTTATCGGTGTCGTTGTAGTTGAATGTGCCCGGGAAGTAGTACCAGGTGTTGTCCACGCCGGTGCCGACGAGCAGGGTCTCGGCCTGGAGCACTATCTGCGGCGATTTGCCGCCATAGTTGGCGCTGAAGTTCGTCGTGAGTTCAGTCAGCGGTGTGTGGCAGCAGGTAACAGTGACATGGTAGAACTCGGCCGGCGCGTCCGACGAGCTGTAAAGCCCGATGGCGACGATGTCGCCCGCCTGGTTAATCTCACCCTGGTTGTACAGCCATTGGCACCGGTACGCGTCAGAGGTCGAACCCCAGAACGGTATGCTGTTCAGATTGGCCGGTGAGCCGATGCTTACCCACGTCGTGTCGGCGACCGCCGCGGCCGGAATCAGCAGCGCGGCAGCGAACAGAACGGCGATTCTCACGTTGACTCCTCTCTAATAGTGCGAACTCCGACATCATAATTCCGCGACCGACGATGTCAAACGCGTGGGGAGCGGTCTGCCGGCCTGCCACCGCCGCCAGTCGGCAGATTTCCGACGGACGTGTTAAGTCGGCGGGGAGACCTGACGGTCTTTGCTTGTGGCTTGCCCTGCGGTGCCGGACTTTATGCCTCGGAACCGGGGACTGTCCCTTCGCAGGGCCTTGTGCGACTCTGAGGGACTGTCTCCGCTTCCGGAAGGACACGACTATCTCCTAAGTTACTGTTCGTGCTGCAGTTGTCAGGTGCGGTGGAAAATGATAACTGCCCCTACCCCCGAGTCAAGGAGAGCATACCGGGAGTCACTGGGGTACGGTTCCCCCCATCAGGAAGTGTATGAGAGGCGGGTACTTGTAGCGACCGCCTATCTGAGCCCGTGCCCGCCTGACAACGTGCAGCAAATGCCGGCTCAGTGTCGGAAGCTGTCTTTCCCCGCCTCTCATAAGCTACCTTAGGAAAGGTTACGAAGGTGAATCCCGGT
>DATJQV010000082.1 GCA_035505375.1 bacterium
CACCGAGTGACGGCAGTACGCCGTGGTCCATGTGTCGAGCGACAAGAGGGTGACAGGTAAGTGACTGACGCTCATCGCCAAGACATCGAGTGTGTCCGGCGCCACCCGTGACGTGCCCCGGACGAAAAACCCCACCGAGTCGTCTCGATACTGGCCTCCAGGGCAGATTGGGCTGCTCATCAACCAGTCGTCACTGGTTCCCGTCGACTCGTCTGTGCACGACGCGAACCCGGTTCCTGAGTGGCTGAGGCCCGAGTCGGCCCGACGCGCCCAGCCATGAGGTCCGCCGTCGAGGGACATGAGAGACCAGCCATTCGGCGGGAATCCCGAGGCATCAAACCCCTCGGCGGCGTATGCGCCCGCCGGGAACGCCCAGCAACTGAGCTTCGCGGTGTCGTTGGAGTGCCGAAGGTCCGTTTCGTAGTCTGTCCACAGGCGGTAGTATGTCATCGTATCTTGGGTCAACGGTGCGGGCATCGCGATACGCACCGAGACCGTCTCGCCGACCGCGACTGGCTGCACAAGCGTAGATTCACGCGCGAATCCCAAAGATGCGTAGGCCCAGAACATCCCTGAAGCGTACGGACCTTTGTTTGTGAGTCTCAGCAGTGCCGTGTCTGCTCCACGGACGGCCGCAGGGTTCGTGCCCAGTTCTGCGCGCAGGGCCTGGATGTCGGTTTCGTTGGGCAAAGCGTACTCGATGTGCAGGAATGGCGCCAGGCTGTCAGTGTACCCCCATGCGTCCCCGCCTCCAAAGTTGTTGCAGTCGATACCGAAGGAGGCCCAACCAGTCTTGCGGCATGAATCGATCAACGCATTCGAGTTGAGGTCCCACTCAACCCAGCCATTCGGCTGTTCTGTGAAAGGGGTAATTGCGCGTGCCCCCACGATTTCGTTGTAGAGTTCGGCAGCACTAAGAGGGACCGGATCTCGTATCAGTTTGATGCAGACGGAGGGCAAGGCGTTGTGGTCAAACTGGAAGTACTCCAGTTTCGCCGACAGCAGAACGCAGGTGTCAGGTAGCGAATCGAGGCCGAACTTGAGATATGCGCGGTAGTCCCAAGAGAAACCATGGTCACCTGAGAATCGGCCATGTTGCATGAAGCCGTCGGCTTTGCCATAGGACGAGTAGGCATCGACTTCCACGATCCCGGTAACCGTCGCTGGGATATCCACCTCCTCAGCGCTCGCTCGCGCTGCCCATCCTACTACCAAGACACACGCGGAGAGCAACGCCCTGAAGGGTGCGCCGGTCAGCTTGACGACTGGGCTAATACTTCATCCTCCGGTCAGTGACCAAGTCTAGGTCTCGACCGGTTCAATGTCAATGGGCTGCGAGGCTCAGCGCTGGCGGGGAGCTATGACGAGCTTGCGGGAGACGAGAGGGACGGACCCTTGCAGAGTGGCCAGGTAGACACCCGGTGGGAAGCCGCGCAGGTCAAGCTGCGTGATGCCGGATGGGCTAAGGGCGAATGTGCGCACGGCTCTGCCGGCGACATCGCGGATTGTCAGCCTGCGCATTCTCCCTACCGCCAGCGAGCAGCGGACGGTGACGAATCTGCCGCTTGCCGGGCTCTGGGCGAAGGCAAGTTTCGGCAGTGCGACGCTGCTGCTCTGCACCGAATCTCGCGGGGTTTCGCGCGTCCGATTCCCGCCGTGATCGATGGTCTCGGGTTCATGGATGTGGCTGAACCAGACATCATCCAGGTAGATTTCATTCCCGTTCCTTGGCCGAAGGCGAAATGCGACTCTGATTGTATCTCCATCGAATTCGTCGAGTGACACCGAGTAGCGGCAATACTCCGCGGTCCATGTGTTGAGTGACATGATGATGACCGGCGGGTCACTGGTGCTCATTCCTATGATATCGAGTGTGTCCGGCGCCCAGATGGGCGGCGCGGCCCGGACGAAAAACCCCACCGAGTCGTCTCGATACGGGCCTCCTGGGCAGATTGGGCTGCTTATCAGCCAGTCGCTGCTGGCACCCGTCGACTCGCCTGCGCACGACGCGAATCCGGTTCCTGAATGACTGAGGCCCGAGTCGGCCCGACGCGCCCAGCTATAAGGTCCGCCGTCGAGGGACATGAGAGACCAGCCATTCGGCGGGAATCCCAAGGCATCAAACCCGTCTGCGGCGTACGTCGATGCTGGAAACGACCAACATTGGAATCCCGCCGAGTCGTTGGAACGGGTGCCGTCCGCCTTGTCGTCAGCCCACAGCCGGCTGTCCATCATGACGTCTTGAGCTTGTGGTGAGGGCAGGGCGACGCGGACCGTGGCCGTCTCGCCAACCGCGATAGGTTGGACGAGCGTGGATTCACGTGCCAGTCTCAATGATGTGTACGCCCAAAATGCGCCAGAGGCGTGTCGGCCATTGTTTGCCAGGGTCAGTAACGCGGTATCCGCGCCTGCCTTCACAAATGGGTAGGTTGCCAACTCGGCGTGCAGGGCCTGGATATCAGGTTCATCGGACCTGAGATAGACAATCTCCAGTCTTGGGCTCAGGCTGTCGCCGTCGGTCCCGTATGCGGAAGCGCCATCAAGGGAGGAGCCAGGGGCTAAAATGCCCAGCGTTGCCCAGCCTTCTGCTAAGCGCCGCTCCAAAGCCGTCATTCCTGCCCTGCTCAGGTCCAGTTTCACCCATCCGGTGTAGTCATGGACACCCACCGTGTGTACAACAAGGCCGCGGCAGATTGCCCAGTACTGGATAGTATCATTCGACGAACAGGAGTCAGGATTGACGTACGTGACAAGTGCGGTTGCCGGAGACGTGTATTGGTACTGATAGACGCAGAACTGCGCGCTGAGGATTTCGCTGCTATCCGCTATTGGGGTCAGGTCGAACGCGGCGTAGGCGGCACCTTCGGCGGCAGACCCGTACTGCAGTTCCGGAACGTGCCGGTAGTAGTAGGGCTGCCCATGCGGACTGCCGTCTGAGTACGCTATCCATCCAGTTGAGTATGGCTGGCACGAGCCCTGTGACTCGGGACCGCCTGAACGCATAGGCGTGATTTCAGCCGTGAACGTCCCGTTGCCGTTGGAGTAGGTGTGAGATGTGGATGTGCGGAGTTCGGGGATTTCGGTGCCGGCGGGAAGTCGGAACCAGTACGAGTTGAACGTCGGGGCTGCCACTGAGGCTGCGGCAAGGCAACACAACGCCAACCACGGCCATCGCGACGCGGGTGTGGGCGTCCCGTTTCATCTTGCCGTCCGCCTACGGTGCGGCAAGCACGAGCTTGCGGGAGACGAGTGGGACGGACCCTTGCAGAGTGGCCAGGTAAACGCCCGGCGGGAGGCCACGCAGGTCGAGCTGCGTGATGCCGGAGGGGTCGAGGGCGAATGTGCGAACGGTTCTGCCGGCGACATCGCGGATCGTCAGCCTGCGCATTCTCCCCACCGCCAGAGAGCAGCGGACGGTGACGAATCTGCCGGCTGTCGGGTTCGGCTCGAGCGCAAGTTCCTGCTTTGCTACCGTCGCGGCCCGCGGTTCTTGCTTTCCCGGGACGTGGTAGCGGCTGAACCAGATGTCGTCCAAGCAGAAACCATTCCAATCTCCTCGCCCTAGGAAACGGAAACCGACGTATATGGTATCCCCGTCGAATCGGTCGAGAGACACTGCCAGTCGGTGGTAGACCGTGTCGGACGCCGATACCGAATCCAGGTCGAGTACTCGGTCCGCGATGGTCGGTCCGCGCATTGCCCAGACCTGCAGACACAGGGCTGGTGTTGTCTGATAGATGCGGTAGAAGAACCCTAGTGAATCGGGGTCACCTTGCTTGGGATAGACGGGGCCTCCTATCAGCCAGTCGTCGTTCGGTCTATCCTGCTCGTGTACGCACATCGTGAACCCGACTCCCGAATGGCTCATGCCGTCATCCGCGCGCCACTGCCAGTGTTCGTAGCCGCCATCGTTGTTGACTACGGCCCAACCTGAAGGTGGGAACCCGGACTGGTCAAAGCCCTCGCCGGCATAAGTGCCTGTGGGGAAGACCCAGCAGTTCAACTGCGTTGTGTCGTCAAGGGGCCACGGATCCGTCGGGCAGGCCGACCACAGACGATAGCTAACGAATGTGTCTGCTTTGCTGGTGGCGGGCAGCCGTAGCGCGACCGAGACTGTCTCGCTAACATCAATGTTGCTGACAAGAGTGGATTCGACGTCGAGTCCTGGAGCCGTCGCGTATGCCCAGAACTGGCCGGACGAGTGGAGACCATGGTTCGCTAGGACCAGCTGAGCCGTGTCAGATCCGTGCGCGACAACTGGATAGGTCGGTAACTCAGCGCGTAGCGCTTGGATCTCGGGTTCGTCCGGCGTCAGGAATACGACATCGAGGTACGCGCCAGCGCTGTAGGCGTCGCCGTCTCCCGACACCCTTTTGAAGCCCCAGGCGAACCACCCTGCAGGAACGGACTGTCGCAGCAGATCGACACCGGTTTGGGTAAACGGCCTTTCCACCCAACCGACAAGGTCGTTCGTCTCAGTGTCAGTGATGGGATAGCCAGCCTCGATGCTGTTCCATAGGTCCTGGTCGGGGCTTGTCACCGGGTCGGTAGTTAGATGGGTCAGAACGGTAGTCGGAGTATCAGAGTAGTACTGGTCATAATGAAGGGCCACGCCGACAATGGAAAGGTCGCCTATGAACGCGGGCACAGGGAACTTCGCGTAGCCGCGATCCGCGTCCGGATGAGAGAACTCTCCGGAGTAGCCGATGTTCTGAGTACGCATGAAGTACCACCCCCCATGATCGCCGAAGAAGTAGTGCAACCCGCCCGCCGTGCCGGTGAGCGGAAGTGCCGAAGTGTCCGGCGGCCTTGGCGCGAGTCTGGTCGCGCTGTTCCCGTGTTGGACTGGGAACGCGTCGGAGAACAAGCGGATCGTAAGGCTTCCGTCGCCGTTGGAGTAGGTGTGAGATGTGGGGGTGCGGAGTTCAGGGATTTCGGTGCCGGCGGGAAGTCGGGACCAGTCCGAGTTGAACGTCGGGGCTGCCACTGAGGCTGCGGCAAGGCAACACAATGCCAACCACGGCCATCGCAGCGCGGGCGTGAGCGTCCGTTTCATCTTGCCGTCCGCCTACGGTGCGGCAAGCACAAGCTTGCGGGAGACGAGAGGGACGGACCCTTGTAGAGTGGCCAGGTAAACACCCGACGGGAAGCCGCGCAGGTCAAGCCGCGTGATGCCGGATGGGTTGAGGGCGAATGTGCTTACGGCTCTGCCGGCGACATCGCGGATTGTCAGCCTGCGCATTCTCCCCACCGCCAGCGAGCAGCGGACGGTGACGAATCTGCCGCTTGCCGGGCTCTGGGCGAAGGCAAGTTTCGGCAGTGCGACGTTGCTGCTCCGCACCGAGTCTCGTGGGGGGCCGTGCGTTTTGCCTGCACGGCTGGTCTCGGGCGAGAGGATGTGAAAGATGCGGCTGAACCAGATGTCATCGAGGCAGATGCCATTCCCGCGGCCCCGCGTGCGGTGGCGAAACGCGACTTGGATCGTGTCTCCGTCGTACGTGTCGAGCGATACCGAGTGGCGGGAGAATACCGTGTCGCGCACATCGAGCGTCAAGAGAGAAACCGGTGCACTTGCTCCACGCACCGCTAGGACTTCAAGCGTGTCCCGCCCAAAACCTGTGACGCTTCGGGCGAAGAACCCGACCGAATCGCTGCAGTCTCTACTGGGATAGACCGGACCGCTCATCAACCAGTCGTCGCTGTTTCCCAATGACTCGTCTGTGCTCGACGCGAACCCGGTTCCTGAATGGCTTCCACCGGAATCAGACTGGCGCGTCCAGCAGCGAGCTCCTCCGTCGTAGTTTGCGACTGACCAGCCGTGAGGCGGAAACACCGACCCATCAAATCCCTCGGCGGCGTAGGTCGACGCGGGGAACGACCAGCACTGTAGCTGCGTCGAGTCGTTGGAGTGCGTTTTGTCGGCCCCGTCGCTAGCCCACAAGCGGAAGTCCACCATTATGTCAGGGACCGGCGGCAAGGACAGGGCGATGTGGACCGATGCGGTATCACCAACCGCAATCGGTTCGACGAGCGCGGAATCAGACGCGAGCGAGGTCGATGACGCGTAGGCCCAGAAGGGACCGGATGTGCACATTCCTCTGTTTGTGAGCACCAACAACGCGGTGTCCGGTCGCTGCGCGCCCAATGGGTAGGTGGCCGGTTCGGCGCGCAGAGCCTGGATGTCAGATTCGTCGGGCCTAAGGTAGACGATGTGCAGGTATGCCTGCTTGTCGTCGCCGTGGACGCCGTATGCACTCCCTTCTCCCGAGTCTGCGTATACTCCCAGAGCTACCCAGTTTCGGAACAAGAGGCTCTGCCAGTTGGCAAGCCAGTCGTGACGTAGGTTGTATTCTACCCAACCGGTGCTGTCCATGTGGGCCGCAACCGACTGCACGCCGTTCTGGATGGCAAGGAACAGAGCCTGATTGCTTGTTGTATCAGGGTCGACATCGGGTGGATACACACACTCTGTCCATAGAGGCGCGGTATTGACCTCATACTGATAGCAGCGGAACTGAGCGCTCAAGATGCTGCTGCTATCGGGTATGGGCGTGAGGTCGAACTTCGCATATCCACAGTAGTAGTACCTTCGGTAGTGCAGTTCGGGGCTGTACCGGTAGTAGTACTCGTAACCAGGCGGGTAGTAGAAATACTCTATCCGACCGGTGGAGGTCGGCTGGCACGAGTCGACGGACTCTGGCCCACCTGCCGGCGTGATGTCGGCTGTGAATGTCCCGTCGCCGTTGGAGTAGGTGCGAGATGTGGAGGTGCGGAGTTCAGGGATTTCGGTGCCGGCGGGAAGTCGGGACCAGTCCGAGTTGAACGTCGGGGCTGCCACTGAGGCTGCGGCAAGGCAACACAACGCCAACCACGGCCATCGCGACGCGGGTGTGAGCGTCCGTTTCATCTTGTCGTCCGCCTACGGTGCGGCAAGCACGAGCTTGCGGGACGTGCGTGGGACGGTGCCTTCGAGCGTAGCCACATAGACGCCGGGTGGGAGGCCGCGTAGGTCGAGGCGCGTGATGCCCGAGGGGTCGAGAGCAAACATGCGGACCACTCTGCCGGCGACATTGCTCAAGGTCATTCTCCGCCTCCTGCCGACAGCGAGGGAGCATTGGACGGCGACGAACCTGTCCTCCGCGGGATTCGGGGCAAAGGCGAGTCTGGGTAACTGGACGTTGCTGCGCTGCACCGAGCCACGCGGCGGAATGTGAACGTGGCTGGTGTCGCCCGTATCGGGCGAGGAGGTGCGGCTGAACCAGACATCATCTAGGTAGACATCATTACCGCTCCCTGATGCCCGGTGACGAAATGCGACTCTGATGGTATCTCCGTCGAATGCGTCGAGTGACACCGAGTGACGGCAGTACGCCGTGGTCCATGTGTCGAGCGACAAGAGGGTGACAGGTAAG